>NZ_LMMK01000020.1:135350-235106 GCF_001422795.1 Methylobacterium sp. Leaf88
CTTCCCCGGCTATCGCCGCCAGGGCCAGATCGCGGTGGGCGGCCTCGTCGGGTACAATTTCGGCCCGGTGAACCTGCAGGCCTACGTCACTCAGGACGTGGTCGAGCGCAATTACGGAGGCCGCGAGACCCGAGGCTGGCTCCGGGTCATCGTACCGATCTACAAGGAGAGCACCAACGCCGCCGCGCCATCCGTCCCACTGACGGGCCCGGGGCGGATCGAACGCCGATAGCGGTTCTCGAAAACCGTTCCTCGGAGCCGCGCCGCTCCCGTCGCTTCGGTCAGGCGATCAAGCGGAGGGCGGCCTGATGGTCGGTCGGGGCGGGCCAGGTCGCGATGGCACTCAGGGCGCCCGCCAGGGGGGCCGGCCGACCGAAATAGAAACCCTGGCCGAAGGCGCAGCCCATGCCGGCGAGAAGGTCGGCCTCGCCGGCCTGCTCGATTCCCTCGGCCACCACGGACACCGCCAGATCGTCGGCCAGCCGGAGGATCGTCTGCACAATGCCCCGGCTGGTCTGGTCGGCCAGGAGGGTGCGCACGAAGGCGCGGTCGATCTTTAGAGTCGTCACCGGCAGGGTGCTCAGATAGCTCAGCGAGGAATAGCCCGTTCCGAAATCGTCGATCGCGATCCCGAGGCCGGCGTTCCGGCACTGCGTGAGCGCGGCAGCGGCACGCTCAGGATCGTCCATCAGCATGCTCTCCGTGACCTCGATCTTGAGGCTGGAGGGGGCGATCCGGGTCCGCGCCAGGAAGTCGGCGATCATCTCGGGGAACGAGGCGCCGGCGAGGTCGCGGCCCGAGACGTTGACGGTCATGAAGAGCGGACCGTCGAGCGCGCCGGGATTGGTCTGGGCAGCGAGCAGGAGCTCGGGGAAGACCCGCCCGACTTCCTCGAAGGCATACGCGGTCAGGTCGACGATGAGACCGGACGCCTCGGCCGCCGGGATGAACTCGATGGGCGGCACCAGGCCCCGGGTCGGGTGGCGCCAGCGCATCAGTGCCTCGAACCCGGCCAGCCGCCGGGACGACAGCCGCACGATGGGCTGGAAGTACAGCTCGAATTCGCCGTTGCGCAGGCCGGCGCGGATCTCGCGCTCCAGCGACAGGGCGCCGAGAGCGGCCGCGAAGGTCTCGGACGGGGGGGCATCGGCGCCGAGGACCGGCGGCGGCGCCGTTCCCTTCATCTGCTCGAGGATGGCCACCGTCTGCCGGTAGCGCGACAGCACCACGCCCAGGCACATCCGCAGGATCGGATCGGTCTGCGCGATGCGGTGGGCGAGCTGCTCCTCCGTGATGACGACGAGTTCGCTGTCCTCCAGGGCCCGCACGGCGGCGGAGCGCGGTTGGTGATCGAGGATCGCCATCTCCCCGACGATCTCGCCGGGGCCGCGATGCGCCAGGATGAGGTCCCCCTCCGGACGCTCGAGGACGATCTCCAATCGGCCGCTCACGATGAGGTAGGCCGCATCGCCCAGGTCGCCGGCCGAGAACAGGCGCGCACCGGCCGGGAGGTGATGATGGTCCAGGGACTTCGCTTGGGAACGCGGCACGGAAGGTTCCAGGCTGGGCACAGTGATGGCCCGGGGCGAACCGTGCCGGGGGCCGGTTAAGAGCTGGCGAACGGCAACCGCTTTGTTTCACGCGCCGTCTCCTATCCTTAACGAGATCTCAGCACGGCGGCGCGAGACTGATCGCGAAGACGCCCCGCGCGGAGCCTGCCCCCGATGTTCCTGTCACGACGCCTGGCCCCGGTGGGCGTGGGCCTTGCCCTGGTGCTGGCCCTCCTGGCCGTGCGGACCGTCGTTCCGGAGCCGTTCGAGCGCCTGCGGCAGGCGGCCTTCGACAGCGCCCAACGGATCAGCCCCCGCGTGACCGACGGCGCCGCGGTTCGGGTCGTCGACATCGACGAGGAGAGCCTGAAGCGGCACGGCCAGTGGCCCTGGCCGCGCCACGTGGTGGCGGACCTCGTCGCGGCCCTGCAGGACCTCGACGCCGGCGTCGTCGCCCTCGACATGGTCTTCGCCGAGCCCGACCGCACCTCGCCCGCGCTCCTGGTGCCCGACTGGGCGCGGCGCTTCGGCTTTCGCGCGGCGGAGCCCGAGACGGCCCTGCCGGACCACGATGCCGCCCTGGCGGCGGTGTTCGCCCGGGGCCGCGTCGTCGCCGGCTTCGCGCTGACGCCGGACGCGCAGGGCGAACCCGTCACGCGCAGCGCCGGCTTCGCGACGATCTCCGGCGATCCCGGCGAGACGGTCCCCAACTTCCGAGGCTCGGTCCAGAACCTGCCCGTGCTCGACGCGGCCACCGCCGGCCACGGCAGCTTCACCATCGCGGCCGGCAGCGACGAGATCATCCGGCGCCTGCCGCTGCTCGCGACGGTGGGAAACCGCCTGGTGCCCTCCCTCGCCCTCGACGCCCTGCGGGTGCTGCAGGACGAGGAGAGCTTCAAGGTGCGGGCGGAGCGCGATGGCGCGACCCTGACCGGCTACACGATCCGCGTCGGGGCGGTCGATCTCTCCGTCGACCGCTCCGGCGCCCTGGCCCTCCACTTCCCGAAGGCCCGCTCGACGCCGACGATCGCCGCCTGGCGCCTGCTCGATCCCGATCAGCGTTCGGGCCTGCGCCCGGAGATCCAGGGCCGCGCGGTCTTCGTCGGCACCAGCGCGGTCGGCTTGTCCGACCTGCGCCCCACGCCGATGACCCCGTTCGAGCCCGGCGTGAACCTGCACGCGATGGCCCTCGATCAGGTCATCGGCGGGCAAGCGCTCAGTCGCCCGGCCTGGGCGCTGGGTGCGGAGATCGTGGCGGCGCTGGTGCTCGGCCTCGCCGCCGCCCTGGCCTGCGGTTTCGGGCGGCTCAGCAGCGCCGGGCTCGGCATGGCCTTCCTGGCGCCCGTGCCGACCTTCGCCGCCCTGGCCCTGTTCGCCCGGGGCGGCCTGCTCCTCGACCCGACGCTGCCGACCCTCGGCCTCCTCGTCGCCCATGCGGGCGGGAGCCTCGCCCGCTATGCGGGCTCGGAGCGTTCCGCCCAGCGCCTGCGCGCCGCCTTCACGCACTACCTGTCGCCGGACCTGGTGGCGGTGCTGGCCAGCGACCCCGGCCGGCTGAAGCTCGGCGGCGAGACCCGCGAGATGACGTTCCTCTTCACCGACCTCGAGGGCTTCACCGCGATGACCGAGGCCTCCGGCGCCGAGGCCCTCGTCAACCTGCTGAACGCCTATCTCGACGGCCTGTGCTCCATCGCGATGGCCCATGGCGGCACCGTCGACAAGATCGTCGGCGACGCGGTGCACGTCATGTTCAACGCGCCCCTCGACCAGCCCGACCATGCCGCGCGGGCGGTGGCCTGCGCGCTGGCCCTCGACGCCTTCGCGGAGGCGTTTCGCCAGCGGCAACGGGCCCACGGCGTCCCCTTCGGCGCGACCCGCATCGGCATCAATACCGGACGTGCCGTGGTCGGCAACTTCGGCGGGACGCGCCGCTTCGACTACACGGCGCACGGCGATGCGATCAACGTTGCGGCGCGGCTCGAATCTGCCAACAAGGCGCTCGGCACCCGCATCTGCATCGCCCGCACCACCTGCGACCAGGTGTCCGGCGTCAGCTTCCGGCCCATCGGGACCCTGATGCTGAAGGGCAAATCCGTGGGCGTCGAGGTCTTCGAGCCGACGGGACAGGCCAGCGACGCCCTGGACGCCTATCGCGTGGCCTTCGGACGGTTGGTCGCGGGGGACGCCGGCGCGGCCGAGGCGCTGCTGGGCCTGCACGCGGCCAACCCCGACGACCCGATCCTGGCGCTCCATGCCCGCCGCATCCGGGCGGGCGAGCGCTCCGTCAGCATGGCGGCCTGAGACGTAAGTCTCAGGGGAGGACGAGGAGCACCACCAGGGCGATGTTCGTGAGCTGGTGCAGGAACTGATCGAAGCCCATCAGCCACCAGAAGCGCGGGTCGGTCATGGGCCAGCGGGTGCGGTGGGCGACCAGGGTCTTGGCCCGGTCGATCAGTCCGTGGACCACGAAGTCGAGGAGCGCGAGCCACCACAGGCCGGGCCTGTAGAGCAGGGCGATCGCCAGGGTGCCGAGGGCATGCGTCCCGGCATGGACGGCGAGCGGCGCCGCCCAGCCCGCGACCCGCTCCTTGCCGCGGGCCATCCAGTCCGTCTGGACGACGAAGTCGATCAGGTAATGCTTGGCCGCCATCGCAACCAGGAGGGCCGCCAGGGTCGACAGGGGGACGGGCATGTCGAGGGCCTGCACCAGGGCGGTCTCCAGAGGGTCGGGCGGCGCGGGACCGCGATACCGCCCGGGCATCGCCGCAGGCTACCGGAACGGTGGGTAGAATCCCACCGCCCCGGCGCCTGCCGCAGGATTCGTCAGCGGTTCAGAGTGGGGACGAACTGCGCCTGTTCGCTGATCGTGACCGTCGCCACGGCGCGCTTGGTCCGGTCGTCCGGCCAGGGGGCGGCCGCCTCGGGTGCCCGGCCCTTGTAGACCATCGTCCCCTGACCCTTGCGCATGAGCACGCTGCCGCGCTTGGTCTTGAGCATCACCTCGCCGTCGAGCACGAGCACGCCGTAGCCGCCGTCGATGGCGCCGCCCCAGACCGTCGTCCCGCGCACCCCGAGGGTGCCGACGGCGGTCTTGATCGCGACGTTGCCGCCGGTCGGCCCTTCGATCTTGCCGCCGACGAAGAGGAAGGCGCCGCGCGCCACCGAGAGGGCGAGCTTCCCGCCCTGCGCGCCGGGCTTGTAGACGAAGTCGTCCACGGTGAGCCTACCGTTCTCGCCGAGGGTCAGCACGGTGTCGTCGGCGAGCTTGGCCTCGAGGCGCGACTCGGCGCCGGTGCGGATCATGTCCTTGAAGAACACCGGCCCCTGGGGAGCCATGTCGCGGGCCTGGCCGGACTGGGAGGCGACGGCTTGGCGGTCGACCTTGGCGACCACGCCGACCTGCTGGGGTGCGGCGATGGCCGGCGCGACGCCGACGAGGAACAGGGCAGCGAAGGTGCCGAAGGATTTCAGGGTCACGGTCATCGTCCACGAGACAGGGGCGGGAGAGCAGGCACGTGGACGGGATAGCGAAGGTCCGCTCGGGTTGAACGACGGCAAGGCACCGGTACACGTCCCCGGGGTCTACGCCCGCGCCGTTAAGCATCGCTGAATAGCCTGCCCCCGTTGTAGCGCGTCCGACCTTCGTCTTGCGAAAACGCGCCTAGACGCTGGAGGACGGGCGAAACACGGCACAGTTGCCGGTATTGTCGAAGAGTTGTGCCCGGGTGCTCGACCGGTTTCGATCCACGCCCACCGCGCCGCCCGACCGGAGCCGGCTCAGGCGGAGGGGGTTTAGGCGGAGGGGACTTGCGCGACACGAATGTTGTTGGTGGTGCCGGCCACCGCGAAGGGGATGCCGGCGGTGATCACGACGCGGGCGTGGGGCAGGGCGAAACCTTCCTCCACCGCGTGAGCGAGCGCATTGGCCACCATCGCCTCGTAGGAATCCACCTCATCGGCGCGCAGGCTGTGCGCCCCCCAGAGCAGGCACAGCCGGCGCGAGGTCGCGAGATCCGGCGTCAGGGCCAGGATGGGCACCTGCGGCCGGCGTCGCGCGATCCGGGCCGCGGTGGTGCCGCTGAGCGTGTAGGCCACGATGGCGGCCGCCCCCACCGCGTCGGCGAGGGTCGCGGTGGCGCTGGCGACGGCGTGGGGCGGCGTCTCCTCCTCGCCCGGATCGGTGGCGGTGATCAGCGAGCGGTAGAGCTTGTGCGTCTCGGTCCGGTGGATGATGCGGGCCATCATGGTCACGGTCTCGACCGGATACTGGCCGGTGGCGGATTCGGCCGAGAGCATCACTGCGTCCGCCCCGTCATAGATGGCGGTGGCCACGTCCGAGGCCTCGGCCCGGGTCGGCGTCGGGGCCGAGACCATGGAGTCGAGCATCTGGGTGGCGACGATCACCGGTTTGACCGCCAGCCGGCAGGCCCGGATCAGCTCCTTCTGGCGTCCGGGCACGTCCTCGTGCGGGATCTCGACCCCGAGATCGCCCCGCGCCACCATGACGGCATCGGACAGGCGGATGATGTCGTCGATGCGCTCCAGGGCCTGGGGCTTCTCGACCTTGGTCATCAACCCGGCCCGGTCACCGATCAGGGCCCGGGCCTCGATGAGGTCGGCGGGCTTCTGAACGAAGGAGAGTGCGACCCAGTCCACCCCGAGCTCCAGCCCGAAGGCGAGGTCGGCCCGGTCCTTGGCGGTGAGCGGGGAGAGGTCGAGGAGGGTGCCGGGCAGGTTCACGCCCTTGCGGTTCGAGAGCGTTCCGCCAGTGATCACCTCGGCGGTGAGGCTGTCACCGGTCAGGCCCGTGACCCGCACGCGCACCCGTCCGTCGTCGATGAGCAGATCCTGGCCCGGGGCCACCGCCAGGAAGATCTCCCGGTGGGGCAGGGGGATGGCGTGCCGGTCGCCTTCGGCGCCCTCCAGCACGAAGCGCACCGTCTCGCCGGGCGCGACGTCGAGGCGCCCGCCCGCCAGGGTGCCGAGGCGGATCTTGGGCCCCTGCAGGTCCTGGAGGATTCCGATGGGCCGGCCGGTCTCCCGTTCCAGGGTGCGGATCGCCGCGTAGACCCGGGCATGGTCGTCCTGCGTGCCGTGACTGAAGTTGAGGCGGAAGGTGTCGACCCCGGCGACGAAGAGCCGGTGCAGCATGTCGGGAGACGACGAGGCGGGTCCGACGGTCGCGACGATCTTGGCGTGGCGGTTGCGGCGCATGAATCCCACGGCCGCGCACGGCCGCCTCCCTGGATCGAAGGCAGAGGATCACGCCGGGATGCACCGTCCTGACGGTGATCCCGACGGGTGAGGCAAGCGGTGACGATGTCGGCCCGCCGGAACGTCCGGCGACCATCGGCTGAGGCGAAAATCCTAGCGCAGGGCAACGCCAGGGTAAACGCCGGACGGCCGTCCGTCTCGCCGGACCACTCCCCGCTCGGAAACGTGCTGCGATGCCGGACACGAATCCCGGGACGCCGACGGTCTGATCGTCACGCGCCCGATCGGTGCCGCCCAGCGCGTCCGCAACGGTACGGCGACTCCTGTCGGTCTGGGGGATCGCACGCGACGAAGCTTTCGTCGCCGCAGACGCAACTTCAGATTTAGTATTCGATTACCTGTCGTTGAATGATCCGGGAAATTTCGCCTTTCGCATCGAATGCCGTAAAAATAAAACCGTCATTGGATGTTTTCTTCGCTGCGAGACCTACTCCGACGATGGACGTCGACAGCCTGCCATTCTCGTCGAAGCAATTCCTGCGTCTCCTCGACAGCCAGGGCATCAGCGGCACGTGGGAATGGCACTTCGCCAGCGACCAGCATGTCTGGTCCTCCGGCCTGTTCCGCATCCTCGGGCTCGATCCTCAGACGACCCGCCCAAGCTACGACCTGTTGATCGGCCTTGTGCATCCGGAGGATCGTGGAAGGATGGCGAGCGGCTCCGGCCTCATCGGGGCCATGTCGCAGGAAAAGCAGACGATCCGCGTGATCCGTCCGGGCGGCTCGAATCGCGTCCTGTCGCTTCGCAGCGAGATCCACCTGGCCCCCGACGGACGTCCCCTGGGGATTGCCGGAAGCGTCCTCGACGTGACGGAGCGGGAAAATCTGAGACGGGCCCTCGCGGCGGAGCGGCGACGCCGGCGAGCGCTGTTCGACCGCACCCGGACCCTGACCTTCTCCAACGATCCGGACTACGCCTACACCTTCACGGAAGAAGCCTACGAATTGACCGGCCTCTCACCTGAGGAGACGGCGGACGACGCGTTTCTGGCGATCGTGACCGAGGAGCGGGAACACTGGCGCGCCGTAAGCCTCGCGGCGCACCAGGTCGGACAGGTCTACACGATGAAGCCGGTCCTCTATATCGCCGGCGGGAAGCGGGAGCGCTTCGAGATCTTTACGGTTCCGATCGTCGATGGGCGCGGCCAGGTGGTGGACTGGAGCAATCTCGCGCGGCCCCTCGGCACACGGGGAAGTCCACCCGTCGGGATGCTGCTGAAGGGGCTCGAGCAGGCGATCGCCGGACGTCACCTGCGTGCCGCCCGCGCCCTGCTGGACTGGTCCATGTCCGATCTCGCCAGGGCCGCAGGCCTCTCCCTGTCGACCGTGAAACGCATGGAGGAGCATCCGGACGGCACGGCCCAGCAATCCCGGCACAAGGCCGTGGAGACGCTGCGACGGTTCGGAATCCGGTTCTCCGTCATGGACGACGGCCTGATCGCCGTCGGGCATCGCTGAGGGCGACGGATCTCTGCGCCGCACGCGCCCGCCGGAAGATTCCGCGACGAGACGATTTCACGGCGCGACGATCGCGAGGACGGACCCTGCCGCCGAACGCGCGGTCCCGTCGCGGACCGGCGCGCATCGATGGCGCGCCGAGCGGGATCGCATGAGGCGGTTCGGTCACTCAAGCACCGGCGGAGGATCGGTTCAACACGAAGACCCGCCCCCGATGGCCCGGGGACAGGCCTCGTACCGCGCCCGACCCTCGTCGCGCCGCATCGCGCCACTCAGAGGCTCCCGTCGCCGTGATGGCCGTCCTGGAGGCGAATGGCGATGTCGGTTCCGTCCGCGTTGAAATCCTGACGCGCGGTGGTGGGCTGGGCCGGTATGGCGGGTTTCGTCTTCGCCGCGTCCAGGGCCGTGTACTTTGCGGGGAGACGCTGCTGTCTCGTGGCCGCCGAGGCCGGTGCGGAACTCAGGGCCGCCAGGGACAGGCCGACCAATCCGAGGATAGGAATGGAATGTTTCATCGTTTCCTCCCGTCGTGTTTTACGACGGCACGAAGATCGCCCGATCCCAGGAACTGTCATCCCCCAAACTGACTAAACAACTCCAGTATTCGCTTAAACCTTAGCTCTGATACATTCTATATCTACGATCATGATCCTCGCTTGACCCTATCCCAACGATTGCATGACAATATATATTTGTGAACATGCGCGGTCGGGCTGCGATCACCGTGGGCGGCATGCGGAAGTGTGGCGAGCGGATGGAAGGGGTCGCCGATCAGGGCAGGCTGGAGAGCCGGGACACCAGCATCACCAGTTCGGCCTGCCGATGGGTATGGGTCTTGGTGAAAATCGAGCGGAGCTGAGTCCGCACGGTGGCGACGCGGACACCCTGGAGCCCCGCCGCTTCCGCGAGGGTCGCGCCCTGGGCCATCAGGGTGGCGAGTTTCGCTTCCGTGCGCGTCAATCCGAAGACCTGCTCCAGGGCGGCGCGGTTGAGGAGTGGCGTCGCGTCGAGGTCGATCAGCAGCAGGACCGAGTGCGGCCCGTCAGCGCCGTCGACCGGAAGCGGCACCGAACTCATGATCAGCGGGCGCTGGTCGGGGCGCTCCACCAGGATCCAGTTCTCACTGTCCAGTTGGAAGCGTGCCCGACCCTGCCCGAGCAACCGCTTGACGATCCCGCGCCCGAGCCCGTTCAGAACCTCGACCTCGACCTCGGACCGACTCAAGCAGAACAGACTCTGGAAGATGTGGCGTGCGCTGTCATTGATGGCCAGCACGTGTCCATTCGTCGAAAGCACGAGCCCGCCGTAGCCCATTCGGTCGAAGACCCGCAGGAATGGCATCCCGACAAGCATGGTCGCGACCTGCCTCTCCCTACCCGGTCCGGCGCAGCACCTGCCCTGGATAACGGTAGGCAATCTTCGCGCATGGTCAATACGCCTATGTTTGCGTCGATACTTATCGTTCTCGCGAAATCATATTCACGCGCGTGATCGAACCTCTTCAGAACGGCACGATGTGCAGACGTCTTCTCGACCGACGGGGCGCCTGCACGCGGGCGCACACGACGTTCGGGTATCGGCGGGCCCCGGGCCGGTGCCGAGATTGCGCCGAAGCGGCCGATTCGGGCGACGAGCGGATCGGGCAGGGCGGATTCGTCGACCGTTCCCCGCGATCGTTCGACCTGTGATCCACCGGTCAGGCCGGCGATGGCCGCACCGGTTCCGCGACGGCCTCGGTCAGGTGCCTCAGGGAAGCTCGCGCAGGTCCTGGCGGAAGCGGCGGCCGTTGGCGACGTAGTTTCCGGCGGTCTGCGTCAGGCGCTCCGCGCTCTCCGCGTCGAGCGTACGCACGGCCCTGGCGGGAGCGCCGACGATGAGGCTGTTGTCGGGAAACGCCTTGCCCTCGGTCACCAGCGCATTGGCACCGATCAGGCAGTTGCGACCGATGCGGGCGCCGTTCAGGATCGTGGCCCCCATGCCGACGAGGCTGCCGGCCCCGATGGTGCAGCCATGCACGATGGCCCGATGCCCGACGGTGACATCGTCTCCGAGGTGCAGGGGAAAGCCGGGATCGGCATGCAGCACCGCCCCGTCCTGGATGTTGGTGCGGTCGCCGATCCGGATCTCGTCGTTGTCGCCACGCAGGACGGCGCCGAACCAGATCGAGACCTCGCGGCCGAGATGGACGCGCCCGATCACGTGGGCCCCCGGGGCGATCCAGGTGCTGTCCACGTCGGCGAGCTGCGGCCGATGCGGGCCGAGGGCGTAGAGGGTCATGCGGCGTCCTCGCTCAGGTGCCGGTCCAGGCCGCGGGCCGCTTGGCCAGGAAGGCCTCGACCCCGGCCGCGAAGTCGCGGCTGCCGTAGCATTCCGCGATGAGGTCCGTCGCCTCGGCCTGCGGGTCCCGCTCCAGGCGGCGCAGCATCGCGCGGGTGACCCGCATGGTCACGGGGGCATGTCCGAGCAGGCGCTCGCAGAGCGCCGCCACCTCGGCGTCGAGACGATCGGGTTCCGCCACGGCGGCGAGGTAGCCCAGCGGCGCCAGGGTCTCGGCGGTGGGCATCTCGGCCAGCAGCATCATGCGGGTGACGAGGCCCTGGCCGAGGGTCGCCGTGAGCCGGCGCAGGTTGGCCGGCGAGAGGCAGTTGCCCAGGGTCCGGGCGATGGGGACCCCGAAGCGGGCCCCGGCCTGCGCCACCCGGAGGTCGCAGGCATTGGCGATGGCGAGGCCGCCGCCCACCGCCCAGCCCTCGATCACCGCCACGGTCGGCACGCGGCAGCGCTCCAGCCCGGCGACGTAGCCCTCGATGCGGGCCTCGTAGGCGACGCCGTCCGCGCCTGTGAAGCCGACGAACTGCTCGATGTCCGTGCCGGCCACGAAGGCCTGGCCGCCGGCGCCCCGCAGCACGGCGACGCGCACGGACGGGTCCGCCTCGATGCGCGCGAGGCTTTCCGCCAGGGCGTCGTACATCGCGAAGGTGAGGGCGTTGCGAGCGGCCGGCCGGTCGAAGGTGAGGTGGGCGACGCCGCCCTCGACCCGGTAGCGGACGGCCCCCGCGTCGGTGGTCGCGCTCATGCGGCGAAGGCCCCCTCTGCGCGCAGGCGCTCGACCGCCGCCTCGGACAGGCCGAGCTCCGACAGGATCTCGTCGGCGTGCTCGCCCAGGAGCGGCGCGTGGCGGCGGACCTGGGCCGGCGTGCCCGAGAGCTTCACCGGGAAGCCGATGTTCGGCACGTTGCCCTCGATCGGATGGGGCACCTCGATGCGCATCTGGCGGTGGCGGCCGTGCTCGCTCTCGAAGGCCTCCGGATAGGTGTTCAGGCGCCCGGCCGGGATGCCGGCGGCCAGCAGATCGGCCACCCACTCCTCGGCGGTCTTGGCGGCGAAACTCGTCTCCAGCTCGGCGATCAGGACCTCGCGGTGGGCGAGGCGCCCGGCGATGTCGCCGAAGCGGTCGTCGGCCAGCAGATCCTCCCGGCCGAGCACGTCACAGAGCAGGCGCCAGAGCTTCTGGTTCGTCGCCCCCATGACGAAGTAGCCGTCCGCCGCCCGCACCGCCTGGTAGGGCGCGCTCATGCGGTTGGCCGTGCCCAGGGGCTCCGGGATCCGGCCGGTGCCCCAGTACTCGCTCGTATCCCAGATCGAGAAGGCCAGCGCCGAATCGAACAGCGACGCGTCGATGTACTGGCCCTCGCCGCTGGCCTGCCGGCCGATATAGGCGCTGAGGATGCCGTAGACCGCGAACAGCGCGCAGCCGATATCGGCCACCGGCACGCCGGCCTTCACGGGCGGCCCGCCGGGATGGCCGGTGACGCTCATGACGCCGGACATCGCCTGCGCCATGAGGTCGTAGCCGGGGCGCTTGGCCCAGGGGCCGGTCTGCCCGAAGCCCGAAATGCTGGCGTAGATCAGGCCGCGGTTGCGCGCCCGCATCGCGTCGTAGCCGAGACCCAGCCGGGCCATCACGCCGGGGCGGTAGTTCTCGACCACGATGTCGGCGGTCTCGGCCATGTCGAGGAGGAGGTCGCGGCCCGCCGGGCTCTTCAGGTTGAGGGCGAGGCTGCGCTTGTTCCGATTCATGTTGAGAAAGCCCATGCTGTCGGGCCCCTTCATCTTGAATCCCATGGCGCCCCGGGTCTGGTCGCCGGTGCCGGGCGGCTCGATCTTGATCACGTCCGCCCCGAGATCGGCGAGCAGCATGCTGCAGACCGGCCCCGCCATCACCTGCGTCACGTCGAGGACGCGCAGGCCCGCCAGGGGCAGGGGACGGGAACTGGGGCGGGATGTGTCGTGCACGGGTTCGTCCATCGTGCTCGGCTCCTGTGTTGCTCGCGTAACCCTCCCCCTCTGCGGGGGAGGGTGGGATCCAGCGCTATTCCGCCGGGACGGCCCGTCCCAGCGGCACCGCGGGCTCCTCCACGAAGGGACGCTCGGGGTGCATGGTGAAGGCGAGGCCGGCGCCGAGCAGGCAGAGGCCGACGGACCCGGCGAAGGGCAGGGTCCAGCTTCCCGTCATGTCGACGATCATTCCGAAGACGATCGGCGAGATGATCGCCGCCACCGCCGAGCCGGTGTTCATCAGGCCGGCCGCCGTGCCCGAATATTTCGGCGCGATGTCCATCGGCACCGACCAGATCGGGCCGATGACCAGCTCGGCGAAGAAGAAGCCCGAGCTCAGCAGCAGCGCCACCAGGGTCAGGTCGCGGGTGAAGAACACGCCGGCGAGGCTCGCCGCCGCGCCGAGGAAGCCGACCACGATGACGCTCAGGCGGGCGAGCTTGAGGTTGCCGGTCTTCTTCAGGATGCGGTCGCTGAAGACGCCGCCGAGGGTGTCGCCGACGACGCCGGCGAAGAACACGCCCGAGGCGAACAGGGCCGAGTTCTTCAGGTCGAGGCCGTAATTGAGCTTGAAGAAGCTCGGCAGCCAGCCGAGGAACAGCCACAGGGTCCAGCCGTAGCAGAAGTAGGTCAGCGTCACCGGCAGCATGCGCAGGGTCAGGCGGCTCCAGGGAATGTTCTGCTTGGCGCCGACCTTGCTCGGCGGCGGCAGGACGGCCAGTTCCTCCGGGGTGATCGCCGGATGGTCCTTCGGATCGTCGCGGAAATACAGGTACCAGACCACGACCCAGGCGAAGCTCGCCACCCCCAGGACGACGAAGCCGAGGCGCCAGCCCACATGGTAGATCAGCACGGCCACGATGGGCGGTGCCACTGCGTTGCCGAGCCGGGCGAAGGCGTGGGTGATGCCCTGCGCGAAGCCGCGCTTGCCCGGCGCCGTCCAGTTCTGCATGGCGCGGGTGGCGGTGGGGAAGGTCGCGCCCTCGCCGAAGCCCAGCAGCACGCGGGCGAGGAACAGGCTGATCAGACCGCCGACGAGGCCGGTGAGGATCGTGGCCGAAGCCCAGATCAGGCCGCAGACCAGGAGCGTGCGCCGGGCGCCGAACTTGTCGCCCACCGAGCCGCCGATGACCTGGAAGATGGCGTAGGGATAGGCGAAGGCGGACAGGATCAGGCCGAACTGGGTGTTCGAAAGCCCGAGATCCTTCATGATCTCGCCGCCCGCCGTCGCGATGTTCACCCGGTCGAGATAGGTGACGAAGTACATCAGGCAGAGCAGAAACAGGACCATGTTCGACGCGGAGACGCGTCTTTTCGCTGGTCCTGACGCGGTCATGCGTCCTTGATCTGGCGTCATCGGGGTTTCCTCCGGTTGAACGCGTCCTCCCGCCCGGTCTGATCGCCGGGCTGTTTGTGGGGGTGCGTCGGGGTGGTGTGATGAGGGCGTCGGGTCTTCGTTTCTCCGAGGGTTTCGCCTTTGGCACTCGGTCATCCCGGGGCCGGGCAGCGGAGCCCGGGATCCAGAACCGCAGGGTTCATCGCGTCCGGCACCGTCGGCGGATCTGGATTCCGGGCTCGCCTTCGGCTCCCCGGAATGACGGTCTGTCAGACCCCGATCCGTCAGGTCCGCCGGAGGTGGCTCCTCAATCGTCCAGCCCGGAACGCAGGGCGTCCATGGCGGCCAGCACGCCGCCGCGGGTGTGGGGCACGGCGCCGGCCTTCAGGCCCATCTCGACGCCGGACAGGGCGGCCATCAGCATGAGGTCGTTGGTCTCGCCGAGATGGCCGATGCGGAAGACCTTGCCGGCGACCTTGGCGAGGCCGGTGCCGAGGGACAGGTCGTACTTCTCGAGGATCAGGGTGCGCAGGGCGTCGGCGTCATGGCCCTCCGGCATCACCACGGCGGTGAGCACCGGCGAGTACTCCGACGGCTCCTGGCACAGGACCTCCAGGCCCCAGGCCTCCACGGCGGCGCGGGTCGCGGCGGCGAGGCGCTGGTGACGGGCGAAGACCTGGGGCAGGCCCTCCTCCCTCAGGATGGCGATGGCCTCGCGCAGGCCGTAGAGCAGGTTGGTCGCCGGCGTGTAGGGGAAGTAGCCCGCCGCGTTCGGCTTCAGCATCTCCTGCCAGTCCCAGTAGGAGCGTGGCAGGGTGGCGGTCTTGGTGGCGGCGAGCGCCTTGTCCGAGAGCGCGACGAGGCCGAGGCCGGGGGGCAGCATCAGGCCCTTCTGCGAGCAGCTCACCGAGACGTCGACGCCCCAGGAATCGTGGGCGTACTCGGCCGAGCCGAGGCCCGAGATGGTGTCGACGAGGAAGAGGGCCGGATGGTGGGCCCGGTCGATGGCCTTGCGGATCTCGGCGATGCGGCTGGTGACGCCGGTCGAGGTCTCGTTGTGGACCACCATCACGGCCTTGATCGACTTCGCCCGGTCCTCCGCCAGGATCGCCTCGACCCGGGCCGGGTCGACGCCCCGGCGCCAGTCGCCCGGCACGAACTCGACCTCGATGCCCCAGCGGGCCGCCATCTGGCGCCACAGGGTGGCGAAGTGGCCCGTCTCGAACATCAGCACCCGGTCGCCGGCCGAGAGGGTGTTGACGATGGCGGCCTCCCAGGCCCCGGTGCCCGAGCCGGGATACAGGATCACCGGCGCGCGGGTCTGGAACACGGCCTGCGCGCCCTCCAGCACCGCCCGCCCGAGCTTGGCGAAATCGGGACCGCGATGGTCGATCACCGGCATGTCCATGGCGCGCAGGACGCGCTCGGGCACCGGGCTCGGGCCCGGGATGTGCAGGAAGTGGCGTCCGGTCCGTGTCGTCATCGGGGGCCTCGCAGGCTTTCGGGTGCGCCAGACGGTGCTGGCGGGTCGCGGGACGAGGGCGGCGCCACGGCGTCCAATGGCGTTCGGCGCGGGATTGTCGTCGATCCGATCCGCGTCCGTTTTGGTCGACCAAAAATTTGCATTCATTTTTACGCGACACAAGCATTATTTTGCGCTCGAACGCCCTCGACCGTCGCGGGGCCGGCTGATAGTTCTGGAAGGATGATGCTCGATGCCGTCCCGGATTCCGCGGTCGACCCGGAGACCGCGTCCCCGCTCCGGATCGCGGGAACGGGGGTCGCCTCGCTTCACGGGACCCTGCTGGCCCAGCTGCGCGACTACGTGGTCGAGGGCAACCTCGCCCCCGGGGCGCGCGTGCCAGAACGGCTCCTCTGCGAACGCTTCGGCATCTCGCGCACCCCCCTGCGGGAAGCCCTGAAGGTGCTGGCCTCCGAGGGACTGATCGACCTGCTGCCGAACCGGGGCGCGCGGGTCCGCCAGCTCGGCCCCGACGAGATGGTGGCATTGTTCGACGTCATGGGCGGTCTCGAGGCCCTGGCCGGTCGCCTCGCCTGCGAGAAGATCACCGAGGCGGGCTTTGCCGAGATCGAACGCCTGCACCACGAAATGTACGCGGCCTATCTCCGCCGCGACCTGCACGGTTACTTCGCCGGCAACCAGGCGATCCACGACCGGATCGTGGAGGCCGCCGACAACGAGCCCCTGCGGACGACCTACGCGAATTTCGCCGGGCGCCTGCGCCGGGTGCGCTACGCGGCCAATCTCGACAAGGACCGCGACCGCTGGGGCGAGGCCATGCGCGAGCACGAGGAGATCCTCGACGCCCTGCGGCGCCGGGCGGGACCGGAGCTCAGCGACATCCTGTTCCGTCACCTGCGCAACAAGCGCCGCGCGGCTGCCGTGCGGGAGACCGCGACGGCCGGTGCCTGATGGCCACGATGGGGTCCACGCCGAGTCCTTCGCCGGATCTCGGCGAAGCCGATCAGCCGGCGCGCGCCGACAGGCGCCCGGCCTCGGCGCGGATCACCTCGGCCGCTCGCAGGATGCTGGGCTCGTCCACCTCGAGATGGGTCGTGGCGCGGATCTGATGGGCTCCGATCGCCCGCACCCGGACATCCTCTGCGAGGCAGGCCTGGGCGAAGGCGGCGGCCGTGACGCCGAGGGGCTCCACCGAGAAGCACAGGATGTTGGACTGGGCCGCACCTTCGTCGATGGCGAGGCCGGGCGCCCCCGCGATCCGGTCGCGCAGCAGGGCCGCGTGGGCGTTGTCGCGGACGAGCTGGTCGACGTGGTGATCGAGGGCGTAGAGGCCGGCGGCCGCCAGGACGCCGGATTGGCGCATGGCCCCGCCCAGGCGGTACTTCCAGCGCCAGGCCTCGGTGATGAACGCCCGCGTCCCGCACAGGACGGCCCCGACCGGGCAGCCGAGACCCTTGCTGAGGTCGATCCAGGCGCTGTCGAAGCCCTGGGCGTAGTCCTTCGCGGCGATGCCGGTGGCCGCCACCGCATTCAAGAGACGGGCCCCGTCGATATGCGCCCGCAGGCCCCGCTCATGGGCGATGTCGCGGATGCGCCGCATGTCCGGGAGCGCCCAGACCGAACCGCCGGAGAAGCTCGTCGTCTGCTCGATCGAGACCAGGGCGGAGCGCGGCGCCGTGCGGGCGGACGGGCGGATGGCCGCCGCGAAGGCCTCGGGCGTGTAGACACCCGCCGGGGTCTTCAGGGCCATCACGGAGACGCCGCCGATGGCGGCCGAGCCGGCGGCCTCGGTGTTGTAGATGTGGGACTGGTCGTCCACGATGATCTCGTCGCCGGACCGGGTCTGCACCAGGATCGCCACCAGATTGCACATCGTGCCGGACGGCATGAAGACGCCCGCCTCCTGGCCGAGCAGGTCCGCCACCCGTTCGCAGAGCGCCAGGGTCGTGGGGTCGGAATCCGACTGCTCATCCCCCACCTCGGCCCGCGCCATGGCGTCCCGCATCCCCGTCGTGGGCCGCGTCTGGGTGTCGCTGAACAGGTCGATCATCTTGCAAGCCCGTTTGCATTCAAAATATCACCGGTATCTTAGCTCCGGCGGCCCAGACCGCCACCCCATCCGGCGGCCGCAGCCCGGCATTCCGATCCGGATGCCCATCCGCAACGCGAGGACGATGACGCATGACCGCCACGGCTGAGCCATCGACCACGCCGCGGGCGGCGAACCGCACGCCCCGCGCGGCCACTCGACTGAATGCCGGGCTCGCCCGGCGGCTGGCCGAGGCCCTGCAGGGCGAGGCCCGCTTCGATCCCTTCACCCGGGGACGCTACGCCACCGACGCCTCGATCTACCAGATCGTGCCGGCCGGCGTGGTGCTGCCGCGCTCGGCCGCCGACATCGCCGCGACCCTGAAGATCGCCGCCGAGCACGACGTGCCCGTCATCCTGCGCGGCGGCGGTACCTCGCAGAACGGCCAGCCGATCGGGCACGGCCTCGTGGTCGATTGCTCGCGCCACTTCAACGGCATCACCGCCTACGATCCGCAAGCGGGCACCATCACCGTCGAGCCCGGCATGGTGCTGGAACGCCTGAACACCCGGGTGAAGGCGGACGGCTGGTTCTTCCCCGTCGAGCCCTCCACCGCCACCCGCTGCACCATCGGCGGCATGGCCGGCAACAATTCCTGCGGCGCGCGCTCGCTCCGCTTCGGCAAGATGAGCGACAACGTCCTGGCCATGGAGGCGCTGTTCCCCGACGGCACCGCCTTCGGCTTCGGTCTCACGGGCCACGACAGCACCGGGGTCACGGGCCCGGACCGGGCCACGCACCTCGCCGCCGCGATGCGCGCGCTCGCCGAGGCGGAGCGCGACGAGATCCTGGCCCGGTATCCGCGGGTGCAGCGGCGGGTCGGCGGCTACAACCTCGACGCCCTGATCGAGGCGCGGCCGAACCTCGCCCACCTCCTCGTCGGCTCCGAGGGCACCCTGGCGGCCACCACCGGCGTCACCCTGAAGCTCTCCCGGCTGCCCGCCCACCGGGTCATGGGCGTCTGCCACTTCCCGTCCTTCCGCGCCGCCATGGAAACCACGAAGGCGCTGGTCGACCTCGATCCCGTGGCGGTGGAACTCGTCGACAACAACGTGCTGGTCCTCGGGGCCGACATCCCGCTGTTCCGCACGACGCTCGCAGACATCACCCGCGGCACGCCGAACTGCCTGCTGCTGGTGGAATTCGCCGGCGACGACCGCGACGCGCTGCTGGCCGACCTCGTGCGCCTCGACGCCTGCATGAGCGACCACGGCTTCCGGAACGCCGTGGTGAAGGTGCCCGAGCCCGTCCGGCAGAAGTCGGTCTGGGAGGTGCGCGAGGCCTGCCTCAACATCATGATGTCGATGAAGGGCGACGCCAAGCCGGTCTCCTTCATCGAGGACTGCGCGGTGCCGCTGGAGCACCTGGCCGACTATACCGACGCCGTCACCGAGGTCTTCACCCGGCACGGCACCCGCGGCACCTGGTACGCCCACGCCTCGGTGGGCTGCCTGCATGTCCGCCCGATCCTCGACATGAAGCAGGGCGGCGACGTCGCCAAGATGCGGGCCATCGCCGAGGAGGCGAGCGCGGCCGTGCGCCGCTTCAAGGGCTCCTACTCGGGCGAGCACGGCGACGGCATCTCGCGGTCCGAATACATCGCGCCGATGTTCGGGGCGCGCCTGACCCGCGCCTTCGAGGCAGTGAAGGACGGCTTCGACCCGGACAACCGCCTCAACCCCGGCAAGATCGTCCGGCCGCTGCGCATGGACGACCGCTCGCTGCTGCGCTTCCAGCCGGGCTACGCCGTGACCGAGCCCACCGTACCCGCCCTCGACTGGTCCGATTGGGGCGGCTTCGGCCCCGCCGTCGAGATGTGCAACAGCAACGGCACCTGCCGGAAGCTCGCCGGCGGCGCCATGTGCCCGTCCTACCGCGTCACCAAGGAGGAACAGCACCTCACCCGGGGCCGGGCCAATTCCCTGCGGCTCGCCATCTCGGGCCAGCTCGGGGCGGACGCCTTCACCAGCCCGGAGATGAAGCGGACCCTGGACCTCTGCGTCTCCTGCAAGGCCTGCCGGCGCGAATGCCCCACCGGCGTCGACATGGCCAAGATGAAGATCGAGTTCCTGCATCATTACCACGCCCGGCACGGCCTGCCGCTGAAGGAGCGCTTGGTGGCAGCCCTCCCGCTCTACGCCGGCACGGCGGCGCGGCTGGCGCCGCTTCTCAACCTGCGCGACCGCCTGCCAGCCCTGGCCCGCCTGTCCGAGCGCTGGGTCGGCCTTTCGGCCCGCCGGACCCTGCCGCAATGGCGCCGGCCCTGGCGCGAATCGGGCGAGCCCGCCCATCCCGCCGACGTCACCGGCGATTTCCGCGACGTCGTCCTGTTCGGCGACACCTTCAACCGGGCTTTCGAGCGCGAGAACCTGGAGGCGGCCGAGCGGGTGCTGGTCGCCGCCGGCTACCGCCTGCACCGGGTCTTCCCCCATCGCGGTCGCCGCCCCCTCTGCTGCGGACGGACCTACCTCGCCTCGGGCCAGACCGATCGGGCCCGGGCCGAGGCCCGGCGGACGCTGAGCGCGCTGCTGCCCTATGTCCGGGCCGGCGCCCGGATCGTCGGCCTCGAACCGTCCTGCCTGCTGACCTTCCGCGACGAGTTCGCCTCGCTCCTGCCCGGCCCCGACGCCGCCGAACTCGGGCGCGCGAGCGTCCTGTTCGAGGAACTGCTCGCCGCCGACCTCAAGGCCGGTCGGATCGACCTGCCGCTCGCCGACCAGGGCGGCCGGGTCGCCCATCTCCACGGCCATTGCCACCAGAAGGCCTTCGCGGCCATGGGTGCGGTGGAGACGGTCCTGCGGGCGGTGCCCGGTCTCGACGTCCGCCCGATCGAGTCGAGCTGCTGCGGCATGGCCGGCGCCTTCGGCTACGGCGCCGAGACCATCGACGTGTCCCTGGCCATGGCCGAGCTGTCACTGTTCCCGGCCCTGCGCCAGGCCGGCCCGGACGATCTCGTGGTCGCCGACGGCACGAGCTGCCGCCATCAGATCCACGACGGCCTCGGCCTCACCGCACGTCACGTCTCGCGCGTTCTCGACGACGCCCTTGTGACCTCGACACGTCCTTCGCCCGCGTTGCGAAACGGAAAGCCGTTTTTGCCGCTGTAATACCAACGATGCGCGTGTGCCACGGCACGCCCATCCGCTTGCCATTTTAAATTTCAATCGTCATTTAAAAGGAGACGGGCCGGTGGATCGGACCCGCTGGGAGAGGGTCATGAGCCAAGCCATTCGCGAGCAAGCCGTGCGAAAGACGGCCATCGTCACCGGAGCCTCCTCCGGCATCGGTCTCGCCAGCGTCCGTGCCCTCCACAAGGCCGGCTATCGCGTGTTCGGGACGAGCCGACGCAGCAGCGCCGTCTTGGGCGATGCCGGCACCCTCCTGACCTGCGATCTGACCGACGAGGCGTCGGTCGCCGCGATGGTGAAGACGGTGCTGGACGAGACCGGCCGGATCGACCTCCTCGTCAACAATGCCGGCTTCGGCATCAGCGGCGGGGCCGAGGAATCCTCGATCGCCCAGGCACAGGACCTGTTCGACGTGAACCTGTTCGGCGTGATCCGGGCGATCCGCGCGGTCATTCCGACGATGCGCGCGCAGAAGAACGGCCGCATCATCAACATCAGTTCCGTGCTCGGTCTGATTCCGGCCCCCTACATGGCGCTCTACGCTGCCAGCAAGCACGCGGTGGAAGGCTATTCGGAATCGCTCGACCACGAGGTCCGCAGTCAGGGTATCCGCGTCGTCTTGGTCGAGCCGGCCTATACCCGCACGGCCTTCGACCAGAATCTTCTCGTTCCCGATGCCCAGCTTGACCTGTACATCGAGGCCCGGGCCGGTGCCGACCGGACGATGCGGGCGGCCATGGCGACCGCCGACGCCCCGGAGATCGTGGCCGACGCCGTGCTCGCCGCGGCCGAGGCATCCGTGCCGCGGCGCCGCTACACCGCCGGCAAGGTCGCGCGCCAGATCAGTCTCCTTCGCCGCTTCGCCCCCGCCCACCTCTTCGACAAGAGCCTGCGCAAGCAGATGCAGCTGGCGAACTGAGGCGGCAGACTTTCCGCACCCGGCGCTCAGAACTCCATGCCGAACTTGACCCGGACGGTGTGCCGCTCGAACTGGTTCAGGCCGAGCGCGCGACCGGCCAGGCTCGGGTCGGCATCGCGGCCCCAGACCTGTCCGGCATACGCCACCGTGAGCCAGATCTTTTCGGTGAAGCGGTGGTGCAGGGCAGGGCCGACGAACAGGGCCTCACTCTCCAAGTCATTGAGAAACGTGCCGTTGTAGCCCCGCAGGTAGCGGATCTCGGGCCCGAGATAGGTGCTTTCCCCAACGCGGGCGACCAGGGCGTTCGACCAGAGGAAGGTCGATGAGCGGTAGCCCGGGGCATCCGGGCCGCGCTGGCGACCGGCCGCCGGCTCGAAGCTGATGTTGCTGCCGTACCAGAGCTTGTTCGGCACGAGTTGCAGATCGAGCTGGAGCACGGTCTCCATGTCGAAGATGTCGGCACCATTTCCCTCGATGGGCAGGACGCGGGCGAAACGCGGACGAAGCTCAAGCGCGAGCCCGAGGGGCTGATCCTTGTCGCCCTTCAGGAACTGGTACTTCACCTCGACGGAGACGCCGTCGAACGTTCCGTAGGACTTGTCGTCGAGATCGACGATGTTGCGGACCTGACGAAAGGTGCCGAACGCGCCGAACTCGATGCTCAGGCGGTCGATCGGATCGAACTGGTAGCCGAGCTTGGTGTCGAGGACGCGGTAGTGGCCTCCGCCGGGGCCCGATAACCGCTTGCCCAGGCGGGAAATCGTATCCACGACGACCTCCTGCTCGCCCTTCTCACCGGCATCGGAGCCTTCCGTGAAGCCGAAGAGATGCTCGGTGTCGACATCCTGAGACTTGCCGTCGTCACCGCCGCCCTTACCGTCCCGTGTGTCCTTGTCCGCCTTGGCATCCTGGTGGCCCAATGGCTTTTTCTGCGGTGGGGCCCCCTTTCGGGACGGCGCTGACCGGCCATCCTTCGATGCCCAGACCGATGGTTTAGCGGTTGCGGGATCGTCCATTTCAGCGGCGCCAACGACTGTCGACGATAGAGCCAGGACCATACCCATGATGGGTATGATTGGACGCACGCAACTCCCAGTCATCAGGTAAGATCCTGCTTCGTCCCCCGACATGATGACTGGCGGACCCTCGTTATGACCTTAGACACGCCCGCGTTGATCCTGCCTGCTGCGAATGAGACACAGATCCAACAAATGACGATACCGACGGATTAAGAACGCAGTTTCTTACGCGCAGGACGCCCGGAGGAGATCGCATCGGGAATTTACCGGATCCGCGTCTCCCGATCGGAACGGGCGCGGTGTGGGACGGTTTCCTCGACGCATCAGCTGGGAGATTGAACATGCGGATCATTGCGACAGCGTCGGCCCTCGCCCTCCTCACCTTCGGCAGCGTCGGAGCGGCCGAAGCCAAGGGCTGCATCAAGGGCGCGATCATCGGCGGAATCGCCGGCCACTACCTCGCCGAACGTGGGGTCGTCGGGGCGGTCGCGGGCTGCCTCGGCGGCCGATATCTGGCGAACCGTCAGGCGAAGCGGCAACGCGACATCGATTACGGTTCACGCGTGGAGCCCCGCGGCACGGGTTATGGGCCGTCCCAGGGACCGGCGCGCCGCAACTACAGCTACTGACACGAGGCCGGGGCCATCGAGCTCAGGGCCTGCTTCCCAGCGACGCGAACCGCAGCGGGGCAACGGGGCGCGTCGCCATCCAGAGAACGTGGCGCGGTCCGTCAGCCCCGCCGTTCGCGCGGATGCGGAATTCATCGACGGCAAAGCCATGCAGGCGTAGGCGCGCCTTGAAACGTCGGTCGGGTTTACCGGACCAGACCGCGAGGATGCCGTCGCTCCGCAGGGCGTAGTGTGCCCGCTTCAAACCCCAGGCATCGTACAGGCGGTCGTTCTCCCGTCGTGTCATGCCGGACGGACCGTTATCGACATCCAGCAGAATTGCATCGAAGTGCTCGGGTCCCGATTGGATCAGGCGATTGACGTCGGTCTCGACGATCTCGACTCGTGAGTCGTCGAGACTGTCACCGAAGAGATGGGCGAGGGGACCTCGTGCCCAGGCGACGACAGCCGGGATCAGTTCGGCGACTACGATCTTCGCGTCCGGTCCGAGGGCACTCAGGGCAGCGCGCAGGGTGAAGCCCATGCCGAGTCCGCCGATCAGGATGCGTGGCGTCGCGCGACCAGCGAGTCGTTCACAGGGGATGGTCGCGAGAGCCTGCTCCGAGCCGCGATCGAGGTTCGTCATGAGTTCCGCTTTCCCGACCTGGATCGAGTAGGCGTCTCCCTGGCGCAGGAGATTCAGCGGAGCGGAACTACCGGGAATGAGGCTGGTGTCACAGAGGACCCAGGGGGGTGACGACATCGACGCTGGACTCCCTCCGCGACATCGTACGGACGCGGCTGCCACCGCCTCATCCGAAATCTCGCGAAGGTCAACCTCGGTAGCGGCCCCACATTTCTCCATCGGAGAGGGTTCGTACACCCCGAAGCGTTCGATCGAGGGGACGGATCCAGCACGATCCTGAAACCCGGCTCGCGGATAGGTCTCCCCGGCGGCAGAATTCAGATCAGGGCGCCGGACTGCGCCGGTGCAGCGGCGCGGGTGGGCTCCGTGCCAGCATTCGGGGCCTCCGCAGCTTTGGCCGGGGAGAGCACGACATTGGCCCGTCGCTCCAAGGTGGCGACGGTGCGGAAGGCAAGGGCGATCCCGGCGAGACCGAACAGGACGGAGCCGAGGCCGACCCCGGCGATGACGCCTTTGGGACCGTAGAAATGCGCGCCGATGAGGGCTGGCGGTACGGTGCCCAGGGTGGCGCGTCCCCAGTTCAGGGCGGTGGAATAGAATGGGAACCCAAGATTGTTGAAGGAGGCGTTGGCCAGGAACAGCAGCCCGGTGAAGAACCAGACGCCACCACTAACGAGACAGAAGAACCCGAACAGGTCAGCCGCAACGCCCTCCAGCGCAAAGAGGCGTGTCAGAGGGTCGGCTCCCAGGATCAGGGCTGTCCAGACCACCAGAACGTAGACGGCGGTGACCAGCGTGCCATCGCGCAGAACGCCGCGCATGCGATCGAACCGGGCCGCACCCCAGTTCTGACCCAGGATCGGTCCAATCGAGCCAGACATGGCGAAGAGGCCGCCGAACGCCACCGGAGTCAGGCGGTCGACCACCACGTTGCCAGCCACCGCGACTGCGCCGAATTGCGCGAGCGCGTGGGCGATGAAGGCGCTCGCCACCGAGGGCGCGAGATTCGTCAATACCGCCGGCAGGGCGATCCGCATCACGACGGGCGCGTCCGCGATGACGTCGGCGAGCTTCGGTCGCGCGAGCATCCGGTGCTGACGCACACCCCACAGGCCGATGATCGCAAAGGTGGCACGGGCAAAGCAGGTCGTGATGGCCGCCCCGTCGACGCCGAGGCCAGCACCGAAGATCAGCAGTGGGTCGAGTCCGGCAGTGACGATGGCGCCGCCAAGGGTCACGTACATGGCCTGACGCGCAGCCCCGACCGCTCGCAGCAGGCCGGAGAACATCATGCCAGGCCCCATCAGCAGGTTGGAGGGCAGCGTGATCCAGAGAAAGCGTGTCGCCACCGGAAGAGTCTCGGCGTCGGCACCGATCCAACCCAGGAAGGTAGGCAGGCATGGCAGCATCGCCACGACGAGGACGCCGGAGACGACGATTCCCTGGAGGGTCCCGGAGGTGGCGAGGCGCCGCGCGCCCTCCTCATCACCGGCCCCAATGGCTCGCGAAACGAGAGCACCCGCCGCGATCATCAGGCCGATATTGATGGCGATGGCGAAGAACTGGACGATGGTGGCAAAGCCCACCGCCGCCGTCAGCGTCGGCTCTCCGAGCTTGGAGACGTAGAGCAAGGATAGGAAGTCGACGACGAAGATCGCCATCAGTCCGATTGAACCAGTGGCGCTCATGGTCACCACGTGGCGCAGAATGGATCCCTCGACGAACCGCGCCGATCCGGATGTCACCTCAGGCATCCGTCCGGGATTCCTGCTGCCGACTCTGGAAGGCTTCATCGGTCTCGAGGGTGCGGGTCGCCGCCTCTCGCCTCTGGGATCCAATGATGTCGCGCGTCTCCGCATTGAGTGCACGGGAAGGCCGCTTCGGCTCCGTCAGCGGCTCCGGCTTGATCTCATTGAGGCCGCGGGCCCAGCTCATGGTGTCCGGCAGCGCGCCCGCCTGCTGAAGTACGAGGCGAGCGACGTCGCGCTTGCGCACGTCCTCGGCGGTGGCGGCGGCCGCCTCCGTGCTGAGACCGAGACCTTCCAGGGTCGCCCGACCGAAGGCGAGGGCGGAGTCGACCGTTTCGCGGAGCTGGAAGTCGACGTCCCGGTTCATCAGCTCGACCGCATGCATGCGATCGAAGGCCCGCACATAGGTGCGCACGCTCGCGAATTCCTCGTGGACGATATCGACGATCTTCAGGGCGGCCTCGCTGTCGTCGACGCAGATGCAGACGAGTTCGGCCCGGCCGATGCCGGCGGCGCGCAGCACATCGAGGCGGGTCCCGTCTCCGTAATAGATGCGGAATCCGAAACGGGCGGCACTGCGGATCTGCTCCACGTCCTTGTCGATCACCGTGACGCTGATGCCCTCGGCGAGCAGCACCTGTGTGAGAATCTGTCCGAAGCGGCCGAAGCCGATGACGAGGACGCGGGCCTCGGTGCTCTCGATGGCCTCCGGCAGCGCCTCGGGCCCTTCGGGACGTCGGGCAAGCAGGGCGTCCAGAGCCTTCGCCGCCACTGGACCGACCAGCATGGTCAGTGCCGCGAGCGCCACCGCAAAGCGTGTGCTCGCAGAATCCACGAGGCCGAGTTCGCCGCCCGCCGGCAACAGCACGAAGGCGAATTCTCCCGCCGGCGCCAGGATGGCTCCACCGCGCACCGCATCGAGCCAGGGCGAGCCGAACAGGCGGAACAGGCCCGCCACCACAGCGACCTTGAGCAGGATCGCACCGGCTGTTGCCCCCAGCAGGGTCGGCCATTCGGCCTTGAGCAAGCCGCCATCGATCGACATGCCCACGCTCATGAAGAACAGGCCGAGCAGCATGCCCCGGAACGGCTCGATGTCGGCCTCAAGCTGATGGCGGAAGTTGGACTCGGCCAGAAGCACGCCTGCCAGAAACGCGCCCATCGCCATCGACAGGCCGACATGCTCCATAAGCATTGCGGTGCCGAGCACCACGAGAAGGGCCGCGGCCGTCATGACCTCGCGGGCGCCACTGGCCGCCAAGAGGCCGAAGAACGGATTGAGGCCGTAGCGCCCGACCAGCACCACGGCAAGGATCGCCGCGCCCACCGTACCGGTGGATTGCAGGGCTGAAAGGAGCCATCCGTCGCCGCCGCCCGTGCCGGATGAGGCGACCAGCGGCATCAGCGCCAGGATGGCGACCACGGAGATGTCCTGAAACAGCAGCACCGCGAAGGCCCGCCCGCCATAGGGCGTCCCCATATCGCCGCGCTCTTCCAGCAATTGGAGCGCGACGGCTGTGGCCGAGAGGGCGAGCGCGATGCCGATCACGAGGCTCGCCGAGGGCTTGGCCCCCATCAGGATTCCGACGCCTGCCAGAGCTGCTGAGCAGACGACGAGCTGGGCGGTGCCGAGGCCGAAGATGTCCCGTCGCATCGAGACGAGGCGCGAGATCTGGAGTTCGAGCCCGACGATGAAGAGCAGCAGCACAACGCCGAGTTCGGCGACGCTCGCCGCCGTCTCGGGCTCCGCGATCAGCGAGAAACCGAAGGGCCCGATGACCACACCGGCGACGAGGTAGCCGAGCACGGCGCTCTGGCCGATGAGGCGGAAGATCGGCACGCCGATCACCGCCGCCGACAGGAACGTCAGCACGGGAGGCAGGAAGCTGACGTGGGTCGTGGCGCTTGCCATGAAAATCCGAGGTTGGATGCGAATCCAAGACGGCGATGGCCGACCCCGCTCGGAACGATCCAAGCGTGCCAGGCGGGTCCGTCTTAACCAGCGGGAGCCCAGCCGTCACGTTAGGGGAAGGAGGAAGCTCCTCGCAAACAACCCGATGAGCATCCCACAGTGCGAATCGGCACCTTCCTGGATCCGGCGTCAGTCGCATCGCGGCGGCCATTGTCCGCGCGGAACGCGCCGGCCCGCCCGGCGCTCGTTTCGACGGCCGATCAGGAAACTCGACGCATCGCCTTCAAGCAGCAGGATCTCGGAATCCAGTACGTCCTGGCGGCTGAGCCCGATGTCCCGGAGTTCGCGATCCGACATCACCGATAGCTGTCGGACGACCCGCCGATTGATCGCAGAGCGGGAAATTCCGGAAGCCGCAGCGGCGAATATGGCGCCCAACCGCGCCGTAGCCACCGCCATGGCGGTCCGGGTCCTACCAGCGGTGACAGGCCCAGCGATGGTCGTACGGAAGCCGTCCATGATGCGCGTCCTTTCTTCGAAGCGCGTGGAGATGCCGCGACTCTGCGTGGAAGAGGATGGGCACGACAGGGACAGTCCAGTACGGTTGGGGTGAATTGTCCGGCATAGGGATCAGGACAGATTAAGGAGTTCCCCTCGTCGAAGCGCACTTTGGTCGAGACGGTAGCGGGGGCGATCACGGATCGGATCGACAGCCGCCAGCTCATGCCCGGCGCACGCCTCCCCTCGGTCCGCGCCTTCGCTGAAGCCTTGGGAGTCTCGAAGTCCACTGTCGTCGAGGCCTACGACCGGCTCGGGGCCGAGGGCGCGATCATGGCGCGGCGCGGCTCGGGGTTTTACGTGGCGGGCAAGACCCGCCCGCTCTGCCTCAAGGCGGTGGAACCGCAACTCGACCGAGCGGTGGATCCGCTCTGGATCACCCGGCAATCCATGCAGGCCGGCCCGGACCTCGTGATGCCGGGCTCCGGCTGGCTGCCGTCGTCCTGGATGCCCGATGAGGCGATTCGGCGCGGCCTTCGTCAGCTCGCACGCGGTCCAGCAACCAACCTGGTCTCACACGATCAGCCCCTCGGCTTTCCACCCTTACGCGCCCAGATCGCCCGGCGGCTGGCGGAGAAGGGGGTCGAGGCCGGCGCCGATCAGGTGGTGCTGGTCGACTCGGCGACGCAGGCTCTCGACCTGCTCTGCCGATTCCTGCTCGAACCCGGCGATACCGTGCTGGTCGACGATCCTTGCTACTTCAATTATCATGGCCTCCTGCGGGCGCAGCGTGCCCGGGTCGTCGGCGTTTCGATGACCCCGAGCGGTCCTGATCTCGCTGCCCTCGCCGCGCACCTCGCTGAGCATCGGCCGCGCTTCTACGTCATCAATTCTGCGCTTCAGAACCCGACCGGCTCCACCCTGGCGCCAGCGATCACCCATCGCATCCTGAAGCTCGCCGAGGCGCACGATACGCTCATCATTGAGGATGATATCTTCGGGGATTTCGAGGGAAAGCCGTCTCCACGCCTCGCCGGTTTCGACGGGTTGGAGCGCGTCATTCAGATCGGCAGCTTCTCGAAGACGCTGTCGGCTGCCATCCGTTGCGGTTTCATCGCGCTGCGCGAGGACTGGGTGGAGCCTCTAATCGACCTCAAGCTGGCCATGAGCCTGGGGAACAGCCACCTGTCGGCGAGCCTGATGCACGGGCTCCTGACGGACGGCACGTACCGCCGGCACCTCGCCGAGGTCCGCGAGAAATTGGGACGGGCGATGGCGCCGGCTCTTCGGCGCCTCGAAGGATGCGGACTGACGGCGTGGCTGGAGCCGTCCGGGGGGTTCTTTCTGCGGATGCGTCTGCCGGATGGAATCGATTCGGCAGACGTTGCCCGGCGTGCCCTGGCACGCGGACTCGTGCTCGCACCGGGAGGCGCTTTCGGCCCCTCGTCGCTCGGCAACAGTTTCCTGCGCTTCAACGTCGCCAAGTGCACCGACCCACGTCTGATCCCCATGATCGAGGCCGCCCTGAACGAGTGCGTGGCGGCGCGATCCGAGCCGGTGGGTTGACGGAAGGCTGGCGGAAAATTTTCCGGGTCCTGTGCGCCACGCGTACCCGCTTTCGCCGGACCGGAGGTGCCCGCAGGGGAGTTTTCCGTTATGACAGGTTGACAGGGGCGTCCCCGCCTCGCCACATCCCGGCTATCATGAGCGACGCGAATCTGACGACCTCCTCCGCCTCCGGTGACACGGGCAAGCCACCTCTGGAGATCCTGCTCTGTGCGCCGCGCGGTTTCTGCGCCGGTGTCGTGCGGGCGATCGACGTGGTGGAACGGGCACTCGCCATCTACGGACCTCCGGTCTACGTCCGTCATGAAATCGTCCACAACAAGTACGTGGTCGAGAGCCTGAAGCGGAAGGGCGCGGTGTTCGTCCGCGAGCTCGACGAGGTTCCCGACGGCTCCGCTCCGGTAATCTTCTCGGCTCACGGCGTCGCCAAGACGGTGCCACACAACGCTGATTCCCGCGGCCTTACCACCATCGATGCCACTTGCCCGCTGGTGACCAAGGTCCATCGCGAGGCGGAGATTCACCACAAGCGCGGCCGCCACGTGCTACTCGTCGGCCATTCCGGTCACCCCGAGGTGGTCGGCACCATGGGCCAGTTGCCGAAAGGCTCGATCACGCTGGTTGAGGATCTCGATCAGATCGCCGCCCTGGAGCCGGAAAACCGCGATAACCTCGCTTGGGTGACGCAGACGACCCTGTCGGTGGACGACACGCACCACATCGTCGAGGCGCTGAAGAAGAAGTTTCCGACGATCACCGGCCCGCACAAGGACGATATCTGCTACGCCACCACCAACCGCCAGGAGGCGGTGAAGCAGGTAGCGCCGCTCGTCGATGCGGTCATCGTGGTCGGTTCCTCAAACTCTTCGAACTCGCAGCGCCTGCGCGAGGTCGCCGAACGCGTCGGCTGTCCGATAACCCGCTTAGTGCTGCGGGCCGAGGAAATCGATTGGCCGGCCTTTGAGGGCATCCGAAAGCTCGGACTCACGGCTGGTGCCTCGGCACCGGAGGTGCTGGTGGAGGAGATCATCGACGCCTTCGCAGCGCGCTACACCGTCACGGTGGATACGGTTTCCACGGTGGTCGAGGACATGTCCTTCCCGTTGCCGCGCGAACTGCGCAGCGAAGCTGCCGAATAGGCAGACAGCGCTCCTGATAGACCTGGCTTCAGCAGGGGCGCCGTTCGGCGCCCCTGTCCATTTCGTCCCCGAAATTATCAAGCGAACGTGCCGTGGCAGTCTACACCGAGGTCTCCGACGCGGCGCTGACCGCCTTTCTCGCGGCCTACGACATCGGTACGCTGCTCTCCTACAAGGGCATCGCCGAGGGTGTGGAGAATACGAATTTTTATCTCCACACCACTGGCGGCTCGTTCATCCTGACTCTCTACGAGAAGCGCGTCCGAGCGGACGACTTACCGTTCTTCCTCAACCTGATGGAGCACCTCGCCGCTCGCGGCCTTGCTTGCCCACAGCCGATCCGCGATCGCACCGGAGTCGCACTGGGTGAGCTCTGCGGCCGACCTGCAGTGATCGTGACCTTCCTCGACGGTGTTTCGGTGAAGCGACCCGGCATCGATCACTGCCATGCCCTCGGTCGCGCGCTCGCCGGGTTGCACGCGGCAGGTGCCGATTTCGGGATGCGGCGCGTCAACAATCTCTCGGTCGATGCATGGGAACCGCTCTTCCGGCTTTCGGAGCCTCAAGCGGACACCGTTTCACACGGCCTGACCGAACGGGTTCTCGGCGACCTCGCCGTGCTCCAGGCGTCCTGGCCCTTGGGTCTTCCGTCCGGCGTGATTCACGCCGACCTTTTTACCGACAACGTGTTTTTCATCGGCGACGAACTGTCGGGGCTGATCGACTTCTATTTCGCCTGTACCGACGCCTTCGCTTACGATCTGGCCATCTGCCTCAACGCCTGGTGCTTCGAGGCGGACGGCAGCTTCCACCGCGACATGGGGGCGGCTCTGATCGCGGGCTACGAGGCGGTGCGCCCCTTGGTTTCGGCCGAGGTCACGGCCTTGCCGATCCTGTGCCGGGGCGCGGCCCTACGCTTCATGCTGACCCGACTCGTCGACTGGCTCAATGTGCCGACCGGCGCCCTGGTCCAGCCGAAGGATCCCCTGGAATACGACCGCCGGCTGACCTTCCATCGCACTGCGACGGATGCGCGGGATTACGGTTGGGCCGGCCCGGGACCGTCAGCCTAAGGGCCTCCCCGGACGTCTCATGTTGCCGGCGGATCCATGGCATCCGCCGGCGCATGGGTCAGATCACCTTGAGAAGGGCCTCGGCACCCGACAACTCGGTCTTGGCCGGGGAGTCCTCGACGTTCAAAACACGTACGACACCGTCCTCGACGAGCATGGCGTAGCGCTTCGAACGGGTACCGAGGCCGAACCCGGCACCGTCCATATCGAGCCCTATCGCCTTCGCGAACTCGGCATTGCCGTCAGCGAGAAACTCGAGGTCCTCGGCCCCACTCGCCTTCTGCCAGGCATCGAGCACGAACACGTCGTTGACCGAAGTGATCGCGATGGTGTCGATGCCCCGAGCTTTGATCTCGGCCTGCTTCTCCACGAAGCCGGGCAGGTGGTTGCGGTGACAGCTCGGCGTGAAGGCACCGGGGACCCCGACGAGGACGACGCGGCGGCCCTTGAAGAGGTCGTCGGTGGTCTTGGCTTCCGGGCCGTCCGCCCCACTCACGCGGAACGTGACCTGGGGGAGGTGGTCGCCAACCTGAATGGTCATCCGTCGTCTCCTGAAGATCGCCGGGGCATCCGAACCTTCGGATCCCTGATCACTGTCGCAGCGTCGTACCCGGTCGACACACTGGGCCCGCCCGTGAAAAATCGTCTAGCTCGCAGGGGTTAGCCTGTCGAGTTTCCACTGCCGCCGATGTGGCGGATATCCATCGGCGGAACGTGCCGTGCCCTGGACAAAGGCGCCTGCCCGCGTAGCATGCGCCAATGCAGCGTTCACAGGCCCGCACGGGCGATCCCGCCTATCTTGATGGTCAGTTTCTCGTCGCCATGCCGGGTCTGACTGATTCACGCTTCGCCCGGTCGGTCATTTATCTCTGCGCCCATTCGGCGGACGGAGCCATGGGGATCATTCTCAACAAGGCCGTCACTGACCTCAGTATGCCCGATCTGCTGATCCAGCTCGATATCGCGAGCGAGACCGATGCGATCCTGCTCCGCGAGCGCGTCGGGCACATGCCCGTGCTGATGGGCGGCCCGGTCGATGCCAAGCGCGGCTTCGTTCTCCACACTGACGATTTCCATATCGATCAGTCCACGCTGATCATCGATGATGGAATCTGCCTCACGGCGACAGTGGACATCCTACGGGCGATCGTGGCCGGAGACGGTCCGGCCAGTGCCGTCTTGGCCCTTGGCTATGCGGGATGGCAGGCGGGGCAACTCGAGAACGAGATCCTGGCCAATGGCTGGCTGGTCTGCCCGGCCGACCCAAACATGATCTTCCACACGGCTCTCGAAGCCAAGTACGAGCGCACGTTGCGCAACAACGGCATCGATCTCGCGATGCTGTCGGTGAGCGCCGGCCATAGCTGAGGCTTCGCGCTACTGATCGGCGAACGGAGCGCCACCCGTATCCGGATTCATGCCCTCCACCGGCGGCTTGCGGCGCGGGCGTGGCGGGGATGCCGAGGCGCTTGGTGACGCGGTGTTGGTGTTGACCCCAAGGCGGGTGGCGAGTGCCAAGGCCCGCGCTTCGGTGAAACGCAGGTTGCAGAAGCCATGCGCCCCTTCGCGAGCATAAGTTCGGCACATCTGCTCACGATCCGATGAGAAGGCCGCCTGTTCGGTGACCACGGGGCGAAGCTCGGGGCCGCGCAGGCGCTGGCTGATCAGCTTGTAATTCTCACGCACCGCCCGGTCGGCACCACCGCGTGCGGCCTCGAACTCGCTCGCTCGTGGAACGAGCGTCGCGGCAGCCGGTCCCCACAGGCCCGTTGGGGTCGTAGCGCAATCGGCCGATGCGAAGGTGCAGACAGGACCGGACATCGATTGCACCAGGATGGCGCCATCGAGCACATCGAACCGAAGGGGACACTCGCCGCCGGTGACCTCGAAGCGGCCGACGCCTTCCGGGCGGCCCTCCGACGAGACCGCCAACGGCGCCCCCCCGTTCAACGGCACCTTGCAGGCTTCGACCGGCTGCGAAATCTTATTGCCGGGCAGGACGATGCGGGCTGTGGTGCCCGCTCCGGCCCGTTCCAGCTTCAGGCTACCCGTGAGCCCGTTCAGCATCAACTCCTGGCCCATCAGGTTGTCCTCGGAGGGCGCTTTGAGGACGATGGGCTGACGGGGAACCGGGGGCGCTTTCGGCGCCTCGGTGGCGGATGGCGGAATTCCCTCGCCGGGGGCACCCGGCATCGGAGCCTGCGGAGCCGAGGGCACCCCCCGTGGAGGTACTGGCGGCTTGGCCGCCCGCCCAATCCCGAACAACTCCTCGAAGAACGACTGCGCACAGGCCGGGTGAGGAACCGATGCCAGCACCGGGAGAAGAAGAAGCACGCGGGTCAGACGCATCGAAACTTTCAGGCCTATATCCGTGGAAACGGCGTGATGCGCAGGCAAGCACGTTCAAGCCCCACTTACCATGCAACGATTGTCTTGCCACGGCAGCGATGCCGCTCCTTGCCGACGAGACATCGGGGACCCCGCTGGTGCCGTCGTTGCTAGAACCGCCGCTGGCGGTCCGTGAAGCTGTCGGAATTCCAATTCGACGAGGGGGGTAACGCGGTTCCGCGCAATCGGATGCACCTCCTCGCCGGGCTCTGCCTTGCGGCCTCGCGACACCCTTCTTATATCGGCCGAGACGCGGGATTAAGACCCGGCTCTGCACCGTTCCGGGGCGCGAACCGGTGTCCAAGCCCGTTCTCACACAGTCAGTTTTGCAAAGCCATGGGCCGAGCTGCTTCGGGGCTCGGCGGTCTGCTTGACCAAACGACAACAGAGGGATCCCACCATGGGTAAGGTAATCGGTATCGATCTCGGCACCACGAATTCCTGCGTGGCCGTCATGGAAGGCACGCAGCCCAAGGTCGTCGAGAATTCGGAAGGTGCGCGCACCACGCCGTCGATCGTCGCATTCACCGACGAGGGCGAGCGGCTCGTGGGCCAGCCCGCCAAGCGTCAGGCGGTCACGAACCCAGAGCGCACCTTCTTCGCCATCAAGCGTCTCGTGGGTCGGACCTACGACGATCCGATGACGCAGAAGGACAAGGGCCTTGTCCCCTACAAGATCGTTCGCGGCGACAATGGCGATGCCTGGGTCGAGGCGGACGGCAAGAAGTACTCGCCCTCGCAGATTTCCGCCTTCACCCTGCAGAAGATGAAGGAGACGGCCGAGGCGCATCTCGGTCAACCGGTGACGCAGGCCGTCATCACGGTACCCGCTTACTTCAACGATGCCCAGCGTCAGGCCACCAAGGATGCTGGCAAGATCGCCGGTCTCGAGGTCTTGCGAATCATCAACGAGCCGACCGCGGCGGCCCTCGCCTACGGCCTCGACAAGAAGAAGGCCGGCACCATCGCAGTTTACGACCTCGGCGGTGGTACTTTCGACGTGTCGATCCTTGAGATTGGTGATGGCGTATTCGAGGTGAAGTCCACCAACGGCGATACCTTCCTGGGTGGCGAGGACTTCGACAACCGTGTGGTCGAGTATCTGACGAGCGAGTTCAAGCGCGAGCAGGGCATCGACCTCACGAAGGACAAGCTCGCCCTCCAGCGCCTGAAGGAAGCCGCTGAGAAGGCCAAGATCGAGCTGTCGTCAGCGACACAGACCGAGATCAACCTGCCCTACATCACGGCCGATGCTACGGGTCCAAAGCACCTCGCGCTCAAGCTCAGCCGAGCGAAATTCGAATCCCTCGTGGACGATCTCGTCCAGCGCACCATCGAACCCTGCCGCAAGGCGCTCAAGGATGCCGGCGTTTCGGCCTCCGAAATCGACGAGGTGGTGCTGGTCGGCGGCATGATCCGCATGCCGAAGATCCAGGAAGTCGTGAAGTCCTTCTTCGGCAAGGAGCCCCACAAGGGCGTCAACCCGGATGAGGTCGTGGCCATCGGCGCGGCGGTTCAGGCCGGTGTGCTCCAAGGCGACGTCAAGGACGTGCTGCTCCTCGACGTGACCCCGCTGTCGCTGGGCATCGAGACCCTGGGCGGCGTGTTCACTCGCCTGATCGACCGCAACACCACGATCCCGACGAAGAAGTCCCAGACCTTCTCGACGGCCGAGGACAATCAGAACGCGGTGACCATCCGGGTCTTCCAGGGCGAGCGCGAGATGGCGGCCGACAACAAGCTGCTCGGCCAGTTCGATCTGATGGGCATTCCTCCGGCTCCGCGCGGCATGCCGCAAATCGAGGTGACCTTCGACATCGACGCGAATGGCATCGTAAACGTCACGGCCAAGGACAAGGCGACGAACAAGGAACACCAGATCCGCATCCAGGCGTCGGGTGGCCTGTCGGACGCCGATATCGAGCGGATGGTCAAGGACGCCGAGGCGAATGCCGAGGCGGACAAGAAGCGCCGCGAACTCGTCGAGGTGAAGAACCAGGGCGAGAGCCTGATCCATGCCACCGAGAAGTCGGTGAAGGAATACGGCGACAAGGTCACTGCGGACGACAAGGGCGCCATCGAGACGGCCATCACCGCGCTCCGCACCGCCCTCGAGGGGGACGATGTGGAGGTCATCAAGGCCCGCACCACCGACGTGATGCAGGCTTCGATGAAGCTTGGCGAGGCGATGTACGCCGCCAATCAAGCCGGTGAGGCGGGGGCCGAAGCCGGCACCGGTGAGGCGAAGAAGGACGACGTCATCGACGCCGACTTCCAGGAAGTCGATGACAAGGACCAGAAGAAGCGGGCATAACGCCTACATCTGAAGACGGGGCCGGAGCGATCCGGCCCCGAGCCATGTTCGGCTTGTCCCGATGAGCGGAACCAGCCGCGTTTCAGGCGCACCGGCGTTTAATGGGGACGGTGCGGTCCAGTCGGATCGAAGCGCCGGGGACTTTGAGGACGGGAATGTCGAAGCGGGATTATTACGAGATTCTGGGCGTCTCCAAGACCGCGACTGACGGCGAGATGAAGGTCGCCTTCCGTAAGCTCGCCATGAGCTATCACCCGGACCGCAATCCGGGAAATGCAGAGGCCGAGCTCAAGTTCAAGGAAATCAATGAGGCTTATCAGTGCCTGTCTGACGGTCAAAAGCGTGCCGCGTACGACCGCTTCGGCCACGCGGCATTTCAGCAGGGCGGTGGCGGCGGTCCCGGATTTGGGAACGAGTTCGGCGACTTCATGTCGGATATCTTCGACAACTTCTTCGGTGATGGCCGGGCCGGCGCCGGTGGCGGGCGTGGCGGCGCGCGCAGCGGCCCGGCACGCGAGCGTGGCGCCGATCTCCGCTACAATCTCGAGATCTCCCTCGAAGAGGCGTTCAGCGGAAAGGCCGAGACCATCAAGATGGCGACCTCGGTCACCTGCGAGGTCTGCTCCGGCTCCGGTACCAAGGCCGGCTCGAAGCCGCGTCCCTGTCAGACCTGCGGTGGCTATGGCCGCGTGCGTGCGGCCCAGGGCTTCTTCGCCATCGAGCGCACCTGCCCGAACTGCCACGGCCGCGGCGAGGTGATCGACGATCCCTGTAGCGCCTGCAGCGGCGCAGGCCGCGTGACGCGCGAACGGACCCTCGCCATCAACGTACCGGCCGGCGTTGACGACGGCCTGCGGATCCGTTTGGCCGGTGAAGGCGAGACGGGCCTGCGCGGCGGACCGGCGGGTGACCTCTACGTCTTCCTCTCGATCAAGCCGCACGAGTTCTTCCAACGTGACGGCGCCGACCTGTTCTGCCGCGTGCCGATCTCCATGGTGACTGCGGCGCTCTCGGGCGAAATCACCGTGCCGGTTATCGATGGCTCGCAAACCCAGGTCCGTATCCCAGCCGGCACCCAGACGGCGAAGCAATTCCGTATCAAGGGCAAGGGCATGCCGGTGCTGCGATCGCGCGACGTCGGCGACCTCTACATCCAGGTTTTCGTCGAAACGCCGCAGAACCTCTCGAAGCGCCAGCGCGAATTGCTCCAAGAGTTCGATCAGTCGGCCTCCGACGAGAACCATCCGGAGAGCGCGGGCTTCTTCTCCAAGGTCAAGGATTTCTTCGACGGGCTCGGTGGGGTAGCCAGGACATAGACTTGCAATATCCTTCGGATCAAAACCGTTCGGCCACGGTTATCGCATGTGGCGGTCGAGCACCGCCTGCACGATCCTTGTGTGCGCCCCGGCGGGTTCGATGTTTGCTAGCTTGACTGCCGGAGAGCTTCGTCGTCTAGCCTTTCCCTCCCAACCCGTGATCTGAGGACATAGGGTCTTGCCGCCGCTACGCCGCTCCAGCGCAAAAGCCGACCTCGCTTCCGGTGCCAACCGTACACGGCGGGATCCGCTGGAGGACGAGGCGCGATTCCTGCGTTCCTGGTTCGAGCGTCCCCTCGTCACTGGCGCTGTGACGCCGTCTGGCAAGATGCTCGCCCGCACGATGGCCTCCTACGTCGATCCGCGCATCACCGGCCCTGTAATTGAACTCGGACCTGGGACGGGACCCGTCACCGAGGCCTTGATCCGGCGTGGCGTCGAGCAGGAGCGCCTAATCCTGGTCGAGTATAATCCGGATTTCTGCAAGCTGCTGCAGAAGCGCTTTCCCCGCGCGACGATCTTGCGCGGCGACGCCTACAACATTCGCGAAACATTCGGCACGATGCTGGCGGAGAAGGCGGCGGCGATGGTTTCAAGCCTTCCGCTCTTCACGAAGCCCTTGGAGCAACGTCTCGATCTCTTGAACGCCGCCCACGAAATGATGCATCCGAGTGCGCCGTTCGTGCAGTTCACGTACGCGGTGGTCCCGCCGATCCCGGCCCGGTGCGATGCCGGCACCTACACGGCCAGTCGTTCGAACCGAGTCTGGCTCAATCTTCCGCCGGCGCGTGTCTGGGTCTATCGCCGACCCTGAGGGCGATCGTTGGATTTCCGAACGCAGGCTGAAGAGCGGTCTCAGTTCGCGTTCAGTGCCAGAGCACTATCCCGGATGCCGAGGGCGAGACCCGCCTTGGCAATCGAGACAGGAGCTTCACGATGATCACCTTGCGCGCAGTTTCTTTGCGGGGAATGAGAACTCTGTTCGCCGTGATGAGCTTCGCCGGCGGCTTCGCACTCGCGACGAATGCGCAGGCTTTGCCCCTCGTGGCGCCGGTCCACGGCGATCCGCAAACCGCAATCACCCCGGTGCAGTACTGGGGCGGGCATGGTGATTGGGGCCATCATCGCCGCCATCACGAGGACCGCGGCTATGGTCACCAGCGCCGGCATTTTGGCTGGGGGCATCGCGATCACGGCTGGGATCATTACCGCGGTTGGGAAGGGCGTCGTCACCATCACCACGGTCGCGGACGTTACGACTACTGACCGCTCCGGCTTCCGGTGCTTCACCGAAGAGCCGGCGCCTGCCTATCCCGCGATCCGCTCCAGGACCGCAGGCGTTCGCTCCACGGGTGTCGGGTCGATGCGGTAGGCCGCCAGCAAAGCGGCTTCGGCTCGCTCGGCGGAGGCTGCATCGGCTGCATGGACCATCGCAAGCGGCTGGCCTTGCTCGATCCGAGCTCCGATACGGGGCAGCCCGGTGAAGCCGACACGTGGATCGATGTCGTCCTGCGGGCGGGTTCGACCACCACCGAGACCGATCACCGCAATGCCCAGATCTCGCGTCGCGATCGAGGCGACGTAGCCGTCCGTCTTCGCAGCGATCGCGCGCGTGATCGGCGCCTTTGGCAGGTAGCGCCCGGTCCGCTCCAGGAGGTCGACGGGCCCTCCGAGCGCAGTGACCATCCGGGCGAAGACTTCGAGCGCGCGGCCTGACGCTCTCGCGTTCTCCAGGCGGGCAGAAGCGTCCGCGACGTCAGAACTGAGGCCGCCGACGACCAGCATCTCGGCGGCAAGCGCCAGCGTCACGGCGTGGAAGGCCGGCTCGCACCAACGCCCGGTGAGATAGTCGAGGGTATAGGCAACCTCCAGGGCGTTTCCGGCCGCCGAGGCGAGGGGCGAGTCCATGTCGGTGATCAGCGCCACCGTACGCAGGCCCGCACCACCCGCCACATCGACGATACTCCGCGCAAGACCCTCGGCTTCCGGGCGCTCGGCCATGAAGGCGCCCGAGCCCACCTTGACGTCCATCACCAGGCCGTCGAGGCCGGCAGCGAGTTTCTTGGACAGGATGGAGGCGGTGATCAGGTCGAGGGACTCCACAGTGCCCGTAACGTCCCGAATCGCGTAGAGGCGCCGATCCGCGGGCGCGAGGTCTGCGGTCTGTCCGATGATGGCGCAGCCCACGTCGGCGGTCACACTCCGGAAGCGGTCGAGGCCCGGCATCGCGTCGTAGCCCGGGATGCTCGCGAGTTTATCGAGGGTGCCGCCGGTATGCCCGAGGCCGCGTCCCGAGATCATCGGGACGTAGCCGCCGCAGGCCGCGACCATCGGTGCGAGCGCGAGGCTGACCGCGTCCCCCACTCCGCCGGACGAATGCTTGTCCAGGACGGGTCCGGGTAGGTCCCACCGCAGGACGGTGCCGGACTGGGTCATCGCCCGGGTCAGCGTCACGCGCTCCGACCGCGACAGGCCGCGGAAGAACACCGCCATGGCGAAGGCAGCGGCCTGCCCCTCGGTCACCCGCCCGTCCGTCAGGCCCGCGACGAAGTCCGCGATGTCCTCCGACGGGATCGCGCCGCCGTCACGCTTGGTGCGGATGAGCTCCTGGGGCAGCCTCACCGGCCGGCCTCGGCGGAGGCCGCGACCAAGGCCGTGCGCAGGCTGCTGGCGCCGAGGCGAAATGTGCGGGGAGAAACCCAGGCCGGCCCCATGACGCGATCGGCGAGGGCGAGGTAAGTGCCCGCATCCGCGACGGATTTCAGGCCTCCCGAGACCTTGAGACCGACGGGATGCCCCCCCGCGTGGTCCCGGATGGCGCGGAGCATGGTCTCGGCGGCCTCCGGTGTCGCCGAGACCGCGCTCTTGCCCGTGGAGGTCTTGAGGAAATCCGCCCTGGCCTCGATGGCGAGGCGGCTCGCGGCCGTGATGGCGTCCGGGGTCGCCAGGACGCCGGTCTCCAGGATGACCTTCAGCAGACGAGCGCCGTCGCAGACGTCGCGGATCGCGGCGAGCATGGTGCGCGCCGTGCCGGTCTCGCCGGCGAGGACGCTGCGGTAGGGCAGGACGAGATCGATCTCGTGGGCGCCATCGGCCAGCGCTTCGGTCGTATCCTCCACCGCCCGCTCGATGTCGTCGCCGCCGGCGGGAAAGTTGATGACGGTGGCGACGCGCACCGGCGTGCCGGCGAGCAGCCGGGCGGCGCGGCTCACGTAGTGCGGCCAGACGCAGACGGCGGCGACCGCGCTCGCCCGGGCGTCGCGGCAGAGCGCGTCGATGGCGATCTCTGAGCAGGATTCGCTCAGATCGGTAAGGTCGAGGAGGGGCAGGGCCCGCCGGGCGATGGAGGCGTCTTCTATCATCAGGGGGCACTCGCGGGCAGGCGGGCGACGAAGGCGGCGACCAGGCGGGCGAGGGCGTCGCCGGCCCGGGCGGCGACGGCTTTGGTCTCCGCGTGGTGGGGATCGCCGCCGTCGATCCCGGCGCCGAGGTTGGTCACGACCGACAGGGCGGCGACGGGCAGGCCGTAGAAACGGGCGAGGATGACCTCCGGGACCGTCGACATGCCGACGAGGTCGGCCCCGAGGAGGCCGGCCATGCGGACTTCCGCCGGGGTCTCGAAGCTCGGTCCGGCGAACCAGGCATAGACGCCCTGGTGCAGGGCGACGCCGGATTCCCGTGCCGCATCAAGGAGATGGGCGCGCAGGGCGGCGTCGTAGGCGCCCACCATGGGCACGAAGCGGGCGTCGCTGGCCTCGCCGATCAGCGGGTTGAGGCCCGAGAGGTTGAGGTGGTCGGTGAGCGCCACGAGGCTGCCGGGGCCGACCTCCGGCCGCAGGGAGCCGGCGGCATTGGTGAGGAGAAGCGCTTGTGCTCCAAGGACTTGCGCGACGCCGAGCGGCACCCGCATCACGGCGGCGTCGCCGGTCTCGTAGGCGTGGGCGCGGCCCTCGAAGACGAGGACCCGGCGTCCGGCGAGGGTCCCGGCATGGAGGCGGCCGCCATGGCCGCTCACGCCCGGGGCCGGAAACCCCGGAATCTGCCCGTAGGATACCGAGAGGGTCGTGTCGAGGTCACGCACGATTCCGCCGAGTCCGGTGCCGGTGACGATCGCGCAGGCGAAGGGTCCGCCGAACCCCTGCGCGCGCAGCAGACCGGCGGCGGCCTGGACCCCCGGCTCCGGTTCACGCAAGGATTCATCCCCCATCGGTCCCCCCGGGAGCGGCGCCCAGGTTGTCCGGGCCGAAGGAGTCGGGCAGCAGGGCCCCGACGGTGAAGGCGGCGCGCAGGCCCGCCGGGTCGGCGACGTGGACCCGGACCGCGGGACCGGCGAATTCGCGGAGGCGCTGCCGGCAGGCGCCGCAGGGGGTGACGAGGACGGGCCCCGGGCCGAGGACCAGCAGGGCGGCGATGCGCCGGCCGCCCGAGGCCACCATGGCGGCGATGGCGCCGGCCTCGGCGCAGGTCCCCACCGGATAGGCGGCGTTCTCGACGTTGCAGCCGGCATGGAGGGCGCCCGACTCGTCCAGGAGCGCCGCCCCGACGGGAAAGCGCGAGTAGGGGGCGTAGGCGCGCCCCTGCGCGGCCCGGGCGGCCGCGAACAGGCGGGACAGGTCCGGACTCATGACGTCCGAAATCTTGGCGTCCGAAATTTTGGCGTCCGAAATTTTGGCGTCCAAAGTCGTGGATTCCGGGGTCATCGGGGCGGGACACGGCACGGCATCCCGCGACTTAGGCACCAAGGGGCGGGGCTGTCGAGGCCCGGCGCGGCGGATGCATCGACAGCGCGCCCCCGGGCTCCTAAGACGGGGCGAATGGAAGACGGGCCGGGAGGCGGGGGACCATGTTGGGACGTTTCGAGCGCGGCGCCTCCGGCGAGGCGGTGGTGGAGTACGGCGACGGCACCATGCGGGTGATCAAGCCCGGCAGCTTCGTGCGCTGCGCGGTGACCGGCGCGGCGATCCCCCTCGATGCCCTGCGCTACTGGAGCGCGACCCGACAGGAGGCCTATGCCAGCCCCGAGGCGGCGATGCAGCGCCTCGCCGAGACCGGACGGCCGGGGTAGGGGTTGCACGATCGGATAGCGGCAATTGATCCGACGTAGCCGCAAGATTTTTGAAAAAGTCAAAGGCCATTGTACATCAGCGTCCTCTTGCTTGGCCGCAGGCCAAGCATTTTATGACTCCACAATTTTGAGATACACAGTTAATAATACAGATTTTTGATCTGTGGTGCTCCACTCGTTATTGACTTATTTAATCACGATTACGCAATACCGCTCAATGCTTGCAGCATTAACGAAGTGCGATTGATGCTCGATAGCAGCTCTGAGCGCATTGACTAGCAACTAACTTTCTACAGAAGATGATGCTGTAGGATCACGAAACGGCGCCAACATCGTTGGGTCCTGGCCGATAGTGGACCGATGCATTCAAGGAATGAACGGTCGGTTTCGGAAGTTTACGCCCCTGTCGAAGACCGGATGGCTGCTCCAGACTCGACGAGACAAATCCCGCTAGCATCGAAAATTTTGCAGAAATCGTATCGACAATCAGTGGTTGTCTATGGGAAACCATAACCGCAAGAAAGCCAATCGATTCGGAGGAGCGCGGTGCGGGTTAAAAAGGTTCGAGTTCAAGGTTTCCGACTCCTGCGCGATATCGAGCTCATACTTGAGGATACGGCGACTGTCGTTGTCGGTCGCAACAACAGCGGAAAGACTTCACTGACGGATGTTTTTCGTTGCTTCGGAGCCTCGGGTACACCGTTCAGATTGCAGGATTTCTCGGCAGCAGAGCGCTCGAAGTTTCTCGCGGCTCGGGATGCTAAGGCTACGGGTGTCGCGCCACATATTGTGCTGGAGATGCTGCCAAAAATCGCGATCACGCTCACGCTAGCGTATGACAAAGCCGCGTCTGATATCGGCCCGATGTCGGCTTACGTAATTGATCTTGATGCTGATTCTGACACTGTAATCGCACATATCGTTTACGCACCGCGGTTAGCAGGTCTGTCCGCACTTTTAGAATGCGACGTCAATTCTACAACACCCGACTCCGCCGCGGAATTCTTTCGCCATATTAAACAAACCTTGGGGTCCGTATATGATACCGAAGTCTGGGCAATCGACCCCACGGCAGATGAAAATCGGCGCCTTTTAGATGTCAAACATCTGCACTCACTAATAAAATGGGATCTCGTGCGTGCGCAGAGAACCCTTGATCACTCCCGTCACGCCGATGCTGACGTTATCGGCAAGCTCTTAAACGATCTCTACAAAACAGCTAAAGCTCCCACCGCTACCGCCGCTGACCAAGCACTCGCTGCACAACTAAAGCTATCTGTTGAGGAAATCGAGCGTAAAGTACAAAATGAATTTGGCGATGTGTTAACGGAGCTACTCCCAGCGATGGATGTCTTGGGCTTCCCGGGGCAAAACGACTCAAAATTAAAGCCTGAAACAGTTCTGAACGTGGAGGCTTTGCTGAATGACCACACAAAAATTGTTTATGCCAGCAATGATGGTGTCCATTTGCCGGAAGGGTATAACGGACTTGGAACGCGCAATCTGATTTACATGCTACTACAGCTTCAAACTTTCCATAAAGAGTATAGAGCACTTGAAACTCAACCTAACACTCATCTGATCTTCATCGAGGAACCTGAAGCGCATCTCCATCCACAGATGCAGGAAGTTTTCATCGCACAGCTAAACCAAGCTGTTGCGAAGCTTTCCGAGGGATATCCCGACGATCCGGCGTGGAGAGTTCAGTTTATTATTACAACCCATTCCCCACACGTCGCCAACGCTGCCACATTTGAAGCGGTTCGCTACTTCTTAAACGACGACCCAGCAATCGCTAGCGCTAGACAAACAAAAATCAAAGACTTTAAAAAAGGCCTGGCGACCATCCCGGAGGCTGATCGGGATTTTCTGCACCAATATATGACCCTCACCAAATGCGATCTTTATTTTGCCGATAAGGCAATCATGGTTGAAGGAACGACGGAGCGCATTTTGGTACCTCGATTGTGTGCCTTAGCAGACAAAAATCTGAAGCCTGAGCACAGGCTGGAGCGACAGTACGTTACAACGTTAGAAGTTGGTGGTGCATACGCTCATCTGTTTTATCCTCTCATCGACTTTCTTGAACTTAAAACACTTGTCATAACCGACATCGATTCAGTGCATGCGACAAAAACCGATAAAGGTCATGTCAAATACAAAAAATGCCTCGTGGTTGACGGGGAGCGCACGAGCAACTCGGCGATTAGGCATTGGTTTGATAAGACCGCCGGCAAGGATTTTCCGCAAATAAAGCCATTGGATTTGATCGCTAAGCCGGATGCGGAAAAGATTTCGCGGTATCGGCGAATTGCATTTCAAATTCCAGAGTCATCGAGCGAAGACGCTTGCGCACGCAGCTTTGAAGACGCTTTAATTTTAGCGAATCCTAGTCACTTTCACCTTCCTGAGGATAGCAACAAAGCACTCAAGGCGTGGGAATTAGCAAAAGGTATGGAAAAGGCGGCTACTGCGCTGCAGTTCGCTATTCGGGAAAAGGATTGGATAGCCCCTAGATACATCCGTGAGGGACTAGCGTGGCTTGCAGAGCCTCCTCCTCCGCCCACTGAACCCCCGTTAGTTGTACCGGAAGAGAACGCCAGCAAAGCCTCGGGACTCACATCATGAATACAATACAAGCGAACCCAGCAATCATTGCTGCACAAGTGGCGCAAGCTAAAGTAGAGGCCTGTCTAGATGAAAGAAAAAGCTTTCGACTTGAAGCGGGCGCTGGATCCGGCAAGACCTACTCTCTCGTCGCTGCACTGAGAAAAGTCATTTCTGAGCAGGGGCGCTCTCTTGTCCGAGCAGGGCAACGCGTAGCCTGCATCACCTACACGGAAGTTGCACGCGACGAGATTGCTACTGAGGTTGAAGATCACCCAGCTATTCTCGTACAGACTATTCATGCGTTCTCTTGGAGCTTCATAGCCCCATTTCAACCAGCAATACGTTCGGTACTCTCAGATCTGGAGAGCCGAATGGACGCCATCAAGGAAGCTGGCGGCATCGGCAATAGGCCAATTACTTACGATCACGGCTTTTTTCGCATCACAGATAATGAGATATCTCTCGGCCACGACGACGTTCCGGTCATTTTGGCCAAATTGCTTTCGATCCAAAAGTTTAAACGTCTTCTCACTCAGCAATTTCCTATTATTTTTATTGACGAGTACCAAGATACTAATCGCCATTTCATGATTTCGCTCGAAACCAATGTTTTCAATAATAATGGCGGACCCATTGTCGGACTGTTTGGCGATCATTGGCAAACAATTTATCAGAGCGAATACGAACTCGCCGCCTATTCAGTCATAGGCATAGACAAGGGTTGTAACTTCCGATCAGCGCAGCCGATTGTCGATGTACTCAATCGTCTACGGCCTGAATTACCTCAGGTAGTCAGCGATCCTCATCTGCCGGGTGAGGCCCGCTTTTTCCACACCAATTTGTACGAAGGGCAAAGGACGCAGACGTCTCATTCTAAGAATGATTTGCCCCCTGAGATTGCAAAATCCGCGATGGCCAACTTGAGAGTGCGACTTGAGAATGAGGGCTGGGCGCGCGAAAAAACGAAGGTGCTTATGCTAACCCATAGTGCACTCGCCGCTGAACAGGGCTACCCAGGAATTGTAGAAGTGTTTAAGGGCAGAAACGATCAGTTTGCCAAAAAAGAAGATCCAGTTATTCAGTTGCTCGCCGAGACCGTAGAACCTATGTGCGCGGCATACTCTTCGGGTAATTATGGCGAGATGTTTCGCATTTATGGAGGTGGACCGGCAATCCGTTGTCACAAAGACAAGGTTGCTTGGCGAAGTGATATGGACCAACTACTAAAATTGCGTCGCGAAGGAACAATTGGGCAGGTAATCGATCATCTAAAGAATACAAATCGCCCCCCTCTCACTTCAAGGATCACCAAAAGAGAGGACGATTTGGCAGCACTCAACGGCGAACCTATCCCCGAGGAAATGGGATCCTTGATAAGGCACGCGGGACTTCGGAATGTTCCCTACGTTGAGGTCGTAGAGGCTGTAAGATTTATTGACGGGTTTACTCCATTTGCTACACAACATAGTGTGAAGGGCGCTGAGTTTCAGAACGTTTTAGTTGTACTTGGTGGGGGCTGGAACCACTATAATTGGCCACAGCTATTTGAGCAGTTAAGCAGCGAAAATGTTGAGAAGAAGCATCTAAAGGCCTACTATCGCTCACGGAACCTCTTCTATGTTTCTATTTCTCGTCCGATGACGCGACTTGCTGTGCTTGCGACGCAAACACTTTCGGATTCGGCTCTGAACGCAGTCACTTACCTATTTGGTTCGTCAAGAGTAATCGAATTACCTTCCAGTCAGCTAGGAAAATGAACAAAAAATTGCATGAAAATTTGGAGAAGGGCGAGCGCTATAAATTGATGCCACCCGAACTGTGTTAGAAATGGCAGAGTAGAACACCAAACGCGGCTTCGATCTAAATGCTTATGAACTGAGTCCACCCCAGACGTTTCGCTAAAATAAGGTGCTACCAACCAACCCCCGCAACTGCCCCCGCAAAGCTCCCTCATCCGCAAACGCGAGCGTGACGGGCAGCACCGCGACGCGGGCGGCGAAGGGGGCGGTGAGGCGGACGTGGTCCTTTTCGGTGGTGACGAGGTCGGCGCCGAGGCGGGTGGCTTCGGCCGCGAGGGTGGCTTCGTCGGCGGGGCCGTAGGGGTGGTGGTCCGGGTAGGCGCGGGTCGCGACCAGGGTGGCGCCGGCCTCTTCGCAGGTTGCGAAGAACTTTTGGGGGCGGCCGATGCCCGCGAAGGCGAGGACGCGGCGGCCCGTCAGGTCGGCGCCGGGGACCAGGCAGGCGCGGTGGACCGGGAGTCCGCGGGCTTGCGCCGCCGCCGCCACGGCCTCGCCCCGGTCTCCGGTCCCGATCAGCACGAGGCCGTGGATGTGGGGCCATTGCCGGGCCAGGGGCACCCGCAGGGGGCCGGCCGGGAAGGGCCGCCCGTTGCCGAGGCCGGCGCCGGCATCGACCACGGCGAGCGACAGCGTCTTGGCCAGACTCGGGTTCTGCAGGCCGTCATCCATGACGATGACGTCGGCGCCGGCTCGGACGCAGAGGGCGGCGCCGGCCGGGCGGTCCCGCGACAGGATCGTCGGCGCGGCCCGGGCCAGGAGCCGGGGCTCGTCGCCGGTCTCTTCGGCCGTCTGGCGGGACGGATCGACCCGCACCGGCCCTGCGAGGCGCCCACCATAGCCGCGGGTCAGGAAGGCCGGGTTCGCCCCGAGGGCGCGCAGGTGGGCGGCGAGCGCCAGGGCGGTGGGGGTCTTGCCGGCCCCGCCCAGGGTGAAGTTGCCGACGCAGAGGACGGGGCAGGGGGCTCTTTCGCCGGGCCGGTCCATGCGCGCGGCGGTGTGCCGGCCGTAGAGGGCGCTCAACGGCGCGAGCCACCGGGCGGCGGGATGGCCGGGGCCTGCGTCCCAGAAGGCGGGGGCGCGCATCAGCCGGCGCTCACGGGGCCGCCATCGCCCGGAGCGTCATCTGGGCGATGAAGGGATCGAGCACCGCCAGGGTGCGGGCGACGGCGCCCTCGAAGGGCTGGAGCGCGGCTTCCCCCGCCCGGCTCATCGCCGCGATGCGGGGGCGGTCGGCCAGGAGGGTGTCCAGGGTTTTCGCGAGGGCGTCGGCGTCGGTCACCGTCAGGGCGCCGCCGGCTTCGTCCAGGGCGGCATAGACCTGGGTGAAGTTGTGGATGTGCGGCCCGTGCAGCACGGCGGCCCGCAGGCGGGTCGGTTCGATCGGGTTCTGGCCGCCATGGGGCACCAGGGAGCCGCCGAGATAGACGATGCGGCCGAGGCGGTAGAACAGGCCGAGCTCGCCCAGGGTGTCGGCGACGTAGAGATCGACCCCGCCATGGGGGCGCCCGCCCTGCGAACGCCGCGCGCTGGTCAGGCCCTCGGCCCCCGCGCAGGCGGCGACGTCGCCGCCGCGATGGGGATGGCGCGGCACCACGATGGTGAGGAGGCGCGGCCAGCGTTCCTTGAGGCGGGCATGGGCCCGGGCCGCCATGGCGTCCTCGCCCGGATGGGTGCTCGCCGCGACCCAGACCGGCCGGTCGCCGACGAGGTCGCGCAGGTGGGCGAGCTGCTGGCCGTCCGCCGGGGGCACCTCGGAATCGTATTTCAGGTTGCCGGCGATGCTGACCCGGGGGGCGCCGAGGCGGCGGAAGCGGTCGGCATCCGCGTCGGTCTGGGCAAGGCAGATCGCGATGCGGGCCAGCAGCGCCTCGGCGGTCCGGGGGGTGCGGGCCCAGCCCCGATACGAGCGCTCGGACATCCGTCCGTTGACCACGAGGAGGGGGATGCCGTGCCGGTGCAGGCCCAGCACCGTGTTCGGCCAGATCTCGGATTCGGCGACGAGGGCGAGGTCGGGCCGCCAATGGGCGAGGAAGCGGTCCACCCAGCGCGGCGCGTCGAGGGGCATGTACTGGTGGACGGCCCCGGCGGGCAGGCGCCGCCCGATCAGGTCGGCCGCGCTGCGGGTGCCCGTCGTCACCAGCACCGAGAAGCCGCGGGCGATCATGCCGTCTACGAGGCCGACCAGGGACAGAGCCTCCCCGACGCTGGCCCCGTGCATCCAGACGAGGCGGCCCGTCGGCCGGGCCCGGCCCGGCAGGCCGCGCCGCTCGGCCAGGCGTCCGGCATCCTCCTTGCCCCGGCGGGCGCGCCAGCCGAGCAGCCCCACCAGCGCCGGCTCGCCGAGATAGAGACCGGTGCGGTAGGCCCGCAGGAGCGCCGTGAGGGGCGGGGCCTTCGCCATCGCCTTCACGCCGGTTCCCCGACCCGGCCGTCCGCCCCGACGCGGTCGGGATGGCCGACGCGGTCGTGGGGCCCGACCCGGTCGGGCCGGCCGACCAGGGTGTAGGCGCGGTCGTGGACGCGGTTCATCTCGGCCTCGAGCTGCCGGCGCAGGGCCTCCAGGGCCTCGGGCTCCACGTCCCGCGGCACGAATAGGGGTTCGCCGAACACCATCGCGCCCCGGCCGAAGGGCAGACCGAGGCAGGCCCGGTCCCAGCTGTCGAAGCGCCAGTGCCGGCTCGTCACCACCGCCACGGGGATGATCGGCCGGCCGGAGAAGCGCGCCAGGGTAAGGATGCCGGCATCGGCCCGGCGCGAGACCTTCGGCACGTCGGCGCTGAAGGCCACGCTCTCCCCGTCCTTCAGGGCCCGCAGCATGGCGCGCAGGCCCTCGGCGCCGCCCTTGGCCCGGGCGTCCCGCAGGACGCGGCCGCGGGCGCCCGAGGCCCGGATCACCCGGACGCCCATGCGGGTGAGCGCGATGGTGTTGATGTTGCCGTCGGCCGACCGGGAGATGATCGTGGCGATCCGGTCGTGCGGCCGGCGCATGAACGAGATCATCGTGTGCTGGCCATGCCACATGCCGGCGATGAAGGGGCTGTGCCCGTCGAGCCAGGCATCCGGCGCGGCCGGCTCCACGGTGAAGCGGTTGGTGCGCCGCACGAGGCGGAGGTAGCCGCCCGCGAGGATGCCGAGGGCCTGCTGGACCGCCGGGGCGCGGCCGATGCGTTTGACGAGGCTCATCACGTCGCTTTCGCGTCGCCGACGGACCGGCGATGCCGTCGAGGAGGGGATGTCCGCGGAGCCGTCCCGCGCGGCGCGCCGGACGGGCAGGCGGCTGTCTAGCTCCGATCGCGCGGCCGGCGCAACGACGCTGTGGCGGTCGAATCCGCCGTTTCGGGGGCGAAACCCGGCGCAGGTGGCTTGTTTGGACTGATTCCAAGCTATAGATTGGAATGAGTCCAAAGAGGAACGCGCTCCGAAGGGAGCCCATCAGGACAGGACGCGCGATGATGATGATCTCCCCCGCCCAGGGCGCCCCGGAGCCGATGACCGCGATCGATGCCGCCGCAGCGGAGGCGCACCGCGCCTTCGTCCTGCGCTACGTCCAGCCGGGGCTCGCCGGGCTGATCGACGGCTCGGTCTCGACCCTGGCGCCGATCTTCGCCGCCGCCTTCGCCACCCACAGCAACGGCGCCACCTTCCTGGTGGGGCTCGCCGCCTCCATCGGCGCCGGGATCAGCATGGGCTTCACCGAGGCGCTCTCGGATGACGGGCAGATCACCGGGCGCGGAACACCCTGGATGCGCGGCCTCGTCTGCGGAGTGATGACCACGGTGGGCGGCCTCGGCCACACGCTGCCCTACGCGATCCCCTCCACCTGGCCGAACGCCTTCGGCGTCGCGACGGCCCTGGCCATCCTGGTGGTGGTGGTGGAGCTGCTGGCGATCGCGGCGATCCGCACGCGCTACATGGCGACGCCGTTCTGGCGCGCGGCCCTGCAGGTCGTGCTCGGGGGCGCCCTGGTGCTCCTCGCCGGCATCGCCATCGGGAGCGCCTGAGGGACGGCGGGCGGATTCGGAAGGCGAGGGTTGACCCCCGGCCCCGGATGGGGCGATGCGGGGCGCGAAATCCCGATCATCGACCGCGCATTGGGGGATGATGTTCCGCCTCGCCCACCTGACCGACCCCCATGTGGGGCCGCTGACACGCCCGCGCCTGCGCCAGCTTCTGAGCAAGCGGGCCACCGGCTACGTGAACTGGCAGCGCGGCCGCAAGGACGCCCACGACATGGAGGTGCTGGCCGCCCTGGTGGCCGACCTCCAGGCGCAGGGGCACGACCACGTCGCCTGCACCGGCGACCTCTGCAACATCGGCCTGCCGAGCGAGTGGTCGACCGCGAAGGTCTTCCTGGAAGCCCTGGGGACGCCCGAGACCGTGAGCTTCGTGCCGGGCAACCACGACGCCTACGTGCGCGGCTCCCTCGAGGGCCTGCTCCTCGCCTGCGGCGCCTGGACGGCGGGCGACGACGGCACGCACGGGCATTTCCCGTACCTGCGCCGGCGCGGGCCGGTGGCCCTGATCGGCCTGTCCTCGGCGGTGCCGACGAAGCCCCTGATGGCGAGCGGCCGCCTCGGGCCGCAGCAGATCGCCGCCACCGAGGCCCTGCTGCGGACGCTGGGGGCCGAACCCGAGCCGCCCTTCCGCGTGGTGATGATCCACCACCCGTCGCATCCCGGCGGCACGTCGTCCGGGCGTGAACTGAAGGATGCGGGGGCGTTCACCGCCATGGTGGCCCATGCCGGGGCGGAGTTGATCCTGCACGGGCACAACCACGTCCGCAGCGTCGCGTTCGTGCCCGGGCCGGGGGGGACGTCGATTCCGGTGGTGGGGGCCGCCTCGGCCTCGGCCCGGGGCGATGCCCGGCATCACCGCGCGAGCTACCACCTCTACACGATCACGCGCCGCGCGACGGGCTACGCCGTCGCGGGCATCGAGCGGGGCCTGACCGAGTCCGGAACCATCGCGGATCTCGGCGCCCTTCCGCTGGCCCGCTCCTGAGGCGTCGCCGCCTCGGGATCTCAGGGCTCAGGCGTCCTCCAGCACCTTCGCCTGGGCGGCGAGGCTGGCCTCGTAGCGCTCCGCCTGCAGGCGGGTCAGGCCGCTGACGAGCACGGCCTCGCCCCGGTAGACAGTATAGGTGCCGTCATGCGTCGGCTTCACGCGAATCACGTTGGACATGGCTGTCACCCCGTCAAAAAAGGTTAGACGCGATATGATTTCGGCGGAGGGGAAACATTAACGGTCGGTTCAGACTACGCAAGTCCTCGGCGGCGCTAGACGCGACAAATCGATCCCGCGATGCAGCGAACATCTTGGTATATCAGTTCAGCGGGCGAAATCCCCGAACCTTCTCAACGAATGGCTACGCTTGCGCCGCACCATGGTCTCCGGGGGAGAGCGGGGGCCCGCCGGGCCCGTTCCGGCCATCCTGGGCCGCCTCGGCCCCCACCGCGGGCGGACTCGTCGCCGGACCTGATTCTTTTGAGGCGCGACGCCGCCGCCCGACCCTCAGGCGTCGCGCGACGGCCGGCCCGGGACTCGTCCGAGATTGGCCTGCAGGTAGTCACTGATCTTGCGCAGGTAGGCTTCCAGGTCCTGGACCTCGCCCTCGGCGGAGCGGGCCCGCTCCCGCGCATCGAGGGCGGCCTGATCCGCTTCGCGCCGCGCCATCTCGGCCTCGCGGACGCGCAGCTGGGCCTCGCGCATCCGGATCTCCAGTTCCATCGCCTGACGCCGCCAGGCGGACGCCTCGGCGCGGGCCCGATCCAGCTCGGCCTGCTGCTCGACCCGCTCCCGGTGGGTGAGGCGGATCAGGTCCCGCGCCTGGGCCGAGATCGTATCGACCCGCTCGTGCAGAGCCTGGATCGTCTCCATGCTGTGCTCGACCAGGCGCAGGGTCGTGGCGCCGAGTTCCGAGGTGGGCGTGATCGCCGGCACGGGCACCAGGGCAAGCGCCTGGCTGCCGCTCCGCACGGGGCTTTCCGTCTCGCGCGGGTCCGAGGCCTCGCCCCCGTGACGGACGGGCAGCCGGGCGATCGCGAGATCGATCACGGGCGACAGGACGGGGGAGGCGGCAGCGGACATAGGAGCGGCTGGGATGGGAGCGGCGGAGATGGGTGCAGCGGACATGGGGGCGGAGACCCGGACGGGAAAACGATCATGGTGACGGTCGTTGAACAGGGTCCCGGGCGGGCGGCGTGACCACGCGGGATGGATCGGCCACCGGCGCCCCGGCCCCTCACGGCGTTCCGACCTTGGCCGGGTTCGCCTCGTCCGCCGGCGCACGGCGGGTGAAGCCCTCCACCACGGCGTCGTGCAGGCGGGCCAGCCACTCCTCCGCCTCGTCCGCCCGGCGCTCGGCGAGGTCGGCGCGGGTCTGCGCGGCGGCGACCTGCGCCTCCAGGGCGGTGGCCCGCTCCAGGGCCCGCGCGACCGTGCGTTCCAGCTCCTGCTCCAGCTCCGCGGCCCGCTCCTCGCTGATGCGAATCGCGGCCGTGGCCTCGTGGATCAGATCGAGCGAGGCGGACCAGTCCCGCGTCCGGCCGGCATTGGCCGGAGCCGGAAGGGTCTCGTCCAGATGGGCCTGCTGAGCCGGCTCGGGCGCCCCCGGCCCGCGATGGGGGCTGGGCAGGCTGCGCATCAGCCAGGCTCCGGCGGAGGAGGTTTCTCGGTCGCGAAGCGCGGTCTCGGACATCTGGGCATCCCTGCGCGGGGTCTCCGCCGCGCCGTCTCTTGAAGGGGTGGAGGGGTCGGGTCGGCGAGGCTGGATCGGTCGGGTCGGGCGCTATTTCTCGGGCGGGGGCGAGAAGGGACGGACGTTGCTCGGCTCCGGCGGGGGCGCGGCCGGGGCCGGCTCGCTCCGCGCCCCCTCGTCCCCCGCGAAGCTGCGGGCCGAGCGACGCAGGGCCTCGTGCTGCTTCTGCAGGGCGACGCGGCTCTCGCGGGCGATGTCCAGGGCACCCTGCGCGAGCTTGCGCTCGGAACGCTCGTGCTGGAGCTCCTCGATCAGGCGGTGGTTCACGGTCTCGAAATCCGCACGCTCCACCTCCTGGCGGTGGACGAGGTGGTCGATGCGGTCGGACAGGCTGGAGACCCGGCCGAGGGCCTGCTCCAGGGCCGCATCCTTGGCCGCCATCGCCTTGGTCAGCATCTCGCAGCGGTGCTCGAATTCCGAGCGGGCCCGCTGCATCTCGAGGAAGCGCTCGTTCTGCCGGGCGAGGTCGACCTGGGCGCTCTCCAGCCGACGCTCCAGGGTGACGCGCTCGATGGAGGCTTCCTTGAGGCCGCGCTCGGCCGAGCGGCCGGCCTCGTCGCGCTCGCGGAGCTGCGTGCGGAGCTGGGCCAGCATCTGCTCGGTGTTGGCGAGCCGGCTCGTGGCGGCTTCCACCCGCATGGCGAGGCTCGCGCGCTCGGTGCGATGGTTCGCGACCTCGGCCTCGTACTGGGCCTCCGCCTTCTGGGCGGCGGCGATCTCCGCCGCCAGCTGCTGTTCGACGTTGTGCAGGGCGACGCGGCCGGACTCGGCCTGGCCCTCGAACTCCTGAGCGCGGGCGCTCAGTTCTGCAAGCTGGGCCGCCTGGGCCTCGCTCAGGTTCTGGAGCCGGAGGTTGTCCCGGTCGAGGGCGTGCCGGCTCTCGCGCAGGTCCTGCAGCTCGCTGTCGGACCGAGCCAGCGCCTGGTCGAGGGCCTTGGCCTCCACCCGCAGCGCCTTGCTCTCGCCCTGCAGGGCCCGGCTCTGCTCGGTCTCGGCGAAGAGGCGCCGCTCCAGGTTCTCGGCCTGCAGGGTCTTGTCGCGCAGGGCGATCCGCACCTCCTCGGCCGCCGCGTCGCGGGCCTGGAGGCTGGTCTCGAGGTGGTGCAGCTGGATCTTGGCGGCCGCCACGTCGTTGGTCGCCGCGGCGAGGCGTCCGGTGGCGTCGGCGAGATCACGCCGGAGGGTGGCCGCGTTACCCTGCTCCATCGCTAGCAGAGTCTCGAGCTCCGCCGTCCGGACCTTGGCCCGCGGAAGCTCCTCGGTGATCGCCACGATCGGTACCAGGAGGGCGGAGAAATCCGCCTGAAGCGACTTCAGGTCGTCGAGGCGCTCGGACATTTCCGCCACGCGGAACCGCAGGCTCTCGTTGTGCTGCCCGAGGGAATCCAGCGAAAGGTCTTCACTGTCCAGTAGCGGCTCCGTCGTCTCCGCCTCATCGGCAATACGGATAAAAGGCACATCCTGTATTGGAGAACGAAGCAATGCATCAGTCTGCTGTGAAGACGGCGCCTTGCTTTCACTTGCGGTCAATTTGCGGAGCGAAAGCCAGCTCATTTCTGCGATCCAATCTCGTGGCGGACAACCCACGACCAGGATTCAACAAGGTTGCAATTTCCTGCCCCTGTCAATCACGCCAAACGCGTCCTGTTAGCAAATTCTTAACGTATGGCTTTTGTAGCGCAGCGGCGCCTGATCCGTCGCGTTGCTGGGCTCAGCTTGACAAGCGTGGCGGTCGACTTGCGGTTCGGACGGCCGATTGCAGCATTGCGGCGTGCAAGCTCGTCCGTCATCCCTCCCGCAAGCGTGAAAACGCGCTGGGGATGGCGCTCCCCACCCGCGACGCGTCAATCCGGCCCGGCGTCGCGTGCCGTCCCGACATGATCGGGCGGCGTCGCGTCCCCGGCCTGGCGAAAGTCGCCCCAGGCGTCCCGGGCGCCGCGCCACGCCATCAGGTGGAGGAGCGGAAGCCGCACCTCGACGACGAGGTCATCGTCGAGCAGGCCGGGGACGATCTCCGTGGTGGCGTCCGGAAACCGGGCGAGGACCGCCGCCTGAATCCGTCGCAGGCGCGGCAGCTGGTCCGCCGTGGGCTCGACGAGGATGTGCTTGATGATCCGGATCATGCCCGCTCATGGCATGGCGCGGGCGCGGCCGTCAGCCGGACAGCTTGTCCTATCGCGGCCGGGCAAGGGCCCTGTCTCGTCGGGCGACTGGCGGCAGCGGAATGGCGCGCTCGATCCTCCGACGCTCCTGTTTCTCCGAAGCTCTTGGCCGCGGTCCCCCGGGATTCGCACCGCGTCCAAGCCGCGCCGGCGACGAGGACGGTTCGCAATGCCGCGGGATCGATCCGGAGTTTCGCAGTGCTCGGGGGTGCCCAGTGTTTGCCCGGAGCCTTTTCACGCCGGACGAAATGTCCGGTTTTCGACATTTCCCAATACCTGATTGAAGACTTCACATTCGACCGCTAACATTTACAAAATTAAGATCTACGTAAGTGCTGTCATCGGCCGGAACGCGTGGGTGAAAACTGCATGACCCGGACGGACAATTCGCCCCCACGTTTGCCCAATCCCTTCACGCGAAAGCTCGAAAGCTTCGTGGAATTATCAGAGGCAGACCGGGCGATACTGGAGCGGATCAGCGCGGAGCGGCGCAGCATCGAAGCGCACACGCCCCTGGCGCGCGAGGGCGACAAGCCGGACGGTCTCTGGCTGATCCTGGACGGGATGGCGTGCCGCCAGAAGGCGCGGGCGAGCGGCCGCCGTCAGATCCTGGCGTTCCTGCTGCCCGGCGACCTCTGCGCGCTGGATGTCTCCCTCCTGGAGCGGATGGACCACAGCATCGTCACCCTGTCGCCCTGCAAGGCGGTTCACCTCGCAGCCGAGACCGTCGCGGAGATCCTGGACACCGTCCCGGCCTTGGCCTGCGCCCTGAGCCTCAGCACGCTCGTGGACGAGGCGACCCTGCGTGAGTGGATGGTCAATCTCGGCTGCCAGCCGGGCGTGAAGCGGATCGCCCACCTCTTCTGCGAACTCTATGTCCGCCAGCAGCGGGTGGGGCGGACGACCGGGACCAGCTGCGCGCTGCCCGTGACCCAGGCGGATCTCGCGGACGCGACCGGCCTCTCGAACGTCCACGTCAACCGGGTGCTGCAGGATCTGCGCGGCAATGGGCGCATCGGACTCCGGGACCGGCGCCTCACCATTCCCGACCTCGCCGCCCTGTCCGCCTTCGCCGAGTTCGACGCCGCCTACCTGCGCATGGACGCGGAGGCGGAGACGCGCGCCATCCGACGAATTCCGGCCCATTGCCTCAACGCCATGGCCGCCCATGGCCTCGGCGCGCAGGTCCCGCATTCGAATTGACGGGAACCGACCGCGCGCGAAAGCTTGGGACAGCCGGCATGTTTCGGAATGTCGAGGGGAGTGCTTGGCGCGCCCACGGGGAATCGAACCCCGGTCTGATCCGTGAGAGGGACCTGTCCTAACCGCTAGACGATGGGCGCGGACCGGAGGGAGGCACTCGGTGATCGCTGCGGCGATCCGTGCTTCCCGGCCGATGGGCGATCGTATAGCGAGGGTCGCGCGGCACGACAAGGGCTGAAATCGCCCGGTCGGCCCGCACGCGACATTTTTAAATCGAAGGATGGCCCCTTGCCGGGACTCGAAGACCGCCGCGCGACGCTTCCCGAGGACGCCGCGACGGAGCGCCTGGACCGGGCCCTGGCCCGGGCCTTTCCCGATGTCTCGCGCTCGCGCCTGCAGGATCTCATCCGCGCCGGGCAGGTGTGCCGGGACGGCGCCGTCAGCCGCGACCCCTCCGCGAAGGTCGGCCCCGGGGCCGAGCTCGCCGTGGTGATCCCGGCGGCGGTGGCGCCGGAACCCATGGCGCAGGCCCTCGACCTCGCCATCGTGTACGAGGACGACGACCTCATCGTCATCGACAAGCCGGCCGGCCTCGTCGTCCACCCGGCGCCGGGCCACGAGTCGGGGACCCTGGTGAACGGCCTCATCGCCCATTGCGGCGAGAGCCTGTCGGGGATCGGCGGCGTGCGCCGGCCGGGCATCGTCCACCGCATCGACAAGGACACCAGCGGCCTGCTGGTGGTGGCCAAGAACGATCTGGCCCATGCGGGGCTCACGGCGCAGTTCGCCGACCACGGCCGCACCGGCCCCCTGGAGCGGGCCTACCTCGCCCTGGCCTGGGGCGTGCCCGAGCCCCGGGCCGGGACCATCGCGGCGAACCTCGCCCGCAGCGTGCGCAACCGGGAGAAGATCGCGGTGGTGCGCGGGGAGGGCGGCCGGCACGCCATCACGCATTACCGGGTCGAGGCGGTGCTGGGGGCCGAGGCGCCGGTGGCGCTGGTGCGCTGCTCGCTGGAGACGGGGCGCACGCATCAGATCCGCGTGCATCTCAGCCATCGCGGCCACCCCCTGCTGGGCGACGCGGTCTATGGCGGGGCCTTCAAGACCAAGGCAGGCCGGCTCGGCCCGGCGGCGCGCGCCGCCCTCGGCACCCTGGGCCGGCAGGCGCTGCACGCCAGCGTCCTGGGCTTTGCCCATCCGCGCACGGGCGACACCCTGCATTTCGAGAGCCCGCTGCCCGCGGACCTCCAGGCCCTCGTCACCGCGCTGCGGGCCGGGGCGTAGCGCCGCAGACACAGTCAAGACTGCGCGAGACCGCGCGGGCGTGCGCCAGGACACGGCGGGCTGCGGCCATTCGTGTCATCAGAGACCCAAGCGGGATCCCGTGCGTTGATGCCAGACGCGTCCCACGCGCCGCCTTTCCGTTCCCGCCGGTTTCCCGCTAGACTTGGGGAATCGAACGGTCGGCTCAAGGGAGCGGCGGTTCGCTTCGGACCGCCCTCAGGGGGTCCTTTCATGGAGGTAAGATCATGGCCGGCGCATTGCCAGTGCTCGCCACCGAAGGTGGCCTCTCACGCTACCTCGACGAGATCCGCAAGTTCCCGATGCTCGAGCCGAACGAGGAGTTCACGCTCGCCAAGGACTGGCGCGAGAAGGGCGACCGCAACGCCGCCCATCGGCTCGTCACGTCCCACCTGCGTCTCGTCGCCAAGATCGCCATGGGCTATCGCGGCTACGGCCTGCCCATCGGCGAGGTCGTGTCCGAGGGCAATGTCGGCCTGATGCAGGCGGTCAAGCGCTTCGAGCCGGACAAGGGCTTCCGGCTGGCCACCTACGCCATGTGGTGGATCAAGGCGGCGATCCAGGAATACATCCTGCGCTCATGGTCGCTCGTGAAGATGGGCACCACTGCCAACCAGAAGAAGCTGTTCTTCAACCTGCGCAAGGCCAAGGGCCGGATCTCGGCCCTCGACGAGGGCGACCTCAAGCCGGACCAGGTTGCCCAGATCGCCACCAAGCTCGGCGTGCCCGAGCAGGAGGTGGTCGACATGAACCGCCGCCTCTCGGGCGACACCTCCCTCAACGCGCCCCTGCGCGAGGAGGGCGAGGGCGAGTGGCAGGACTGGCTGGTGGACAACAGCCCGAGCCAGGAGACCGTGCTCGCCCGCGAGGAAGAGGGGCAGAACCGCCTCTCGGCCCTGCGCGACGCGCTCTCAGTGCTCAATCCGCGCGAGCGGCGCATCTTCGAGGCACGCCGCCTCGCCGACGACCCGATCACCCTGGAGGATCTCTCCGGCGAGTTCGGCGTCTCGCGCGAGCGCGTCCGTCAGATCGAGGTCCGCGCCTTCGAGAAGATCCAGGAGGCGGTCAAGCGCAACCTCGCCACCCGCGAGGCCCCGCGCGTCGAGGCTCACGCCTGAGTTCTTGAGACCGCCTTCGCCGACAGGAGAACGGCCCCCCGGACATCGTGCCGGGGGGCCGTTTTGCGTTCCGGGCCCGATGCGCGGTCGCTGACGAGAGCTTCCGCGCGCGTGACCCGCGGCGCGAAACGCCCTAGCGCCACTGATCGAAGGCGCCTTGCAGGACCTGGGTTCCGGCGGTGCCCTTCTCGACGGCGATGATCCCGCGGGGGCCGGCGGCGAACTTCAGCGTGATATCGAACCAGTTCTTGTGCAGCAGGATGTCGGTGTTGCGCTCGATGTCGTTCGGCAGCGACGAAAGCCCGATGAGGAACAGGTTTTCGCGGACCCGCACCGGCAGGCCGGCCACGGGGGAGCCGCGGGCGCCTTCGTCGTCCTTGCCCTGGAGCAGGCCGATATCCTGGACGTTGTGGCGGGCGGCCGTGGGGCCGCTCGGCGTGAAGGCGAGCTCGATGGTGTGAGAGGCCGGGAGGGTCGCGTCGAGGTTGCGGCGCACGGTCATCGCGAGGGTCAGCCCGGCCTCCGGGAAGTCGGCCGTGGCCCGCACGACGGTCTCCAGCTGCTGGCCCTGCTCGCCCGGGACGGTGTCGAGGCGCCAGACCACCCGGCCCTGGGTGGTGGTGGGCGTGGCGTTGGCGCCGCCGCCCATGTTCTCCTCGTAGAGCACCGCGCGCTGGGTGACCGCGAGGTCCGGCTGGGCCTGGGTCGGGGCGGCGGGCGTCGGGGACGGCGTCGGCGCGGGCGTGGCACGCCGGGCCGGCGCGGCGCGCTCGGCCGGCGCGGCGTCGCCGCCGACCCGGTCGGCGAACTTCGAATCGGCGCCCTCCGGGGCCGCGTCCTGCTGCTCGGTGGCGATCGGTTGAAGGTCGGCCGGCCTGTCGCGCAGGAGGAAGGCGGCCACCGCGATCAGCCCGATCACCGCGATCAGGATGCTGCCGACGAGCACGTTGCGCAGGAGGCGCGAGCGCCCGTGCCGCGGCCCGACCACCTCGATGCGCGGACGCTGGCGCTGGCCGCCATCCGGAGGCGGCACGTCGCTGCCGTCCTCCTGCGGGGGCGGGGTCGGCGCGGACGCTTCGTCCGCCCCCTCGGCGGCCATGAAGGGCGGGCTCTTCGCCTTGCGCGCCTGGATGCGGACCGGCGGCGGGATCGTGTCGGCGCCGCTTTCGGCCGACAGACCGGCGCCGTCGCGCGGCGTCGGCGGCGAAACGGCGATCGGCTGCACCGGCTCAGGCGCCGGCGGAACGGGCGCCGGCGGACCCGGCTCGGGCTGGGCCGACACGGGCGGTCCGGCGGCCGGCACGCCAAGATTCGGCGGCGGCGCGGGCGGCAGGGTCGCCTCCGGCGGAACCGGCTCGGACCCAGACGGCTCGGGCGGGAGCGGCTCGGGCAGATCGGTGAGATCGTTGGCCGGGGGAGGCGGCCGGAGGGGGGCCGGCTCGGGGGCGGGCGGCTCGGGCGCCGGCGCCGGCTCGGGCGGCGACGGGGCGACGCCCCCGTGGTCGCGCTCCAGGCGCAGGATGGCGGCCTCGAGGGCGTTGCGCTCGAGGTCGATGTCGTCCTCGGACAGGGGCGGATCGAGGGAGCGGAGCTGACCGATCAGCGCACCCCGCGCGCGCTCGTAGACGGCCTGGCGCAGGGCCGGGGAGCGGTCGGGCATCGCGTCGAGCGCCCGTGCCAGCAGGGGATAATAGTCGGCCATCGTGCCTCAGATCCGCCTTCTCACCGGCGACCGACCCGCCGCCTCGTCCCGCCGTCCCGCGGACGGGCGAAGCCGGCCGACCACCGCGGGTCCGTCAGGGGCATCATCCCCACGCGGCCGCGCGCCCATCAAGCGGAAACCACCCTAGTCCTCAAAGGGGTTGTGCATGAGAATGGTGTCGTTGCGCTCCGGCGAGGTCGAGAGCAACGCCACCGGTGCGCCGATCAACTCCTCGATCCGGCGCACGTACTTGATCGCCTGGGCCGGCAGGTCGGCCCAAGAGCGGGCCCCGGCCGTGGTGCCTGACCAGCCCTCGATGGTCTCGTAGATCGGCTCCACCTTGGCCTGCGCCGCCTGATTGGCGGGGAGGTGGTCCACCACCTGTCCGTCGAGGCGGTAGCCGGTGCAGACCTTGATCGACTCGAAGCCGTCGAGGATGTCGAGCTTGGTCAGGGCGATGCCGTCGATGCCCGAGGTGCGGACGGTCTGGCGCACCAGCACGGCGTCGAACCAGCCGCAGCGGCGCTTGCGCCCGGTGTTGACGCCGAACTCGCGGCCCTTGGCGCCGATGGTTTCGCCGATCTCGTCGAACAGCTCGGTGGGGAACGGACCCTCGCCGACCCGGGTGGTGTAGGCCTTGGCGATGCCGAGCACGTAGCCGATGGCCGAAGGGCCCATGCCGGAGCCGGTGGCGGCCTGCGCGGCCACGATGTTCGAGGAGGTCACGAACGGATAGGTGCCGTGGTCGACGTCGAGCAGCGCGCCCTGCGCGCCCTCGAACAGGATGCGCTTGCCGGCGCGGCGCTCGTCGTCGAGGAGCTTCCAGACCGTGTCGGCATAAGGCAGGATCGTCGGGGCGATCGCCTTCAGCTCGGAGAGCAGGGCGCCCGCGTCCACCTCGGCGATGCCGAGGCCCCGGCGCAGGGCGTTGTGATGGGTGAGCACCCGCTCGATCTTCGCCTCGAGGGTCGACTCGTCGGCGAGGTCGACGACTCGGATGGCCCGGCGGCCGACCTTGTCCTCGTAAGCCGGGCCGATGCCGCGCTTCGTCGTGCCGATCTTGAGCCCGGCGTTCGACGTCTCGCGAAAGTGGTCGAGCTCGCGGTGCAGCGGGAGGATCAGGGTCGCGTTGTCGGCGATGCGCAGGGTCCGGGGCGAGATCTCGACGCCCTGGGCCTGGAGCCGGGCGATCTCGTCCACGAGGTGCCACGGATCGACCACGACGCCGTTGCCGATCACCGACAGCTTGCCGCCCCGCACCACGCCCGACGGCAGCAGCGCGAGCTTGTACGTCACCCCGTCGATCACGAGCGTGTGGCCGGCATTGTGGCCGCCCTGGAAGCGGACCACGACGTCGGCCTGCTCGGAGAGCCAGTCGACGATCTTGCCCTTGCCTTCGTCACCCCACTGGGCGCCTACGACGACGACGTTTGCCATTCACTGAAGACCTGTGCCGTAACCCGCGCGAAAGCGGTCCGACCTGACGGTCGGACCGCTTTCGCTGTCCTCGGGTCTTTCCGCGATCCGTGCGCGGAAATCAAGCAAGGGGCCGGTTTGCCGCCCGATGAGCAGGTATGTCGCCCAGTCGGCCTCCCCGCCGAGCGGGAGGTCTAGCGGGCCTCGGTCCCGGGCTGGCGGCCGGGCAGGTCGCCGGGCTTGATCACCGGCATCGAGCCGGGGTTCGGGTCGGGCGGGGTCACCACCATGCCGGGGGCCGCATTGCCCGGCGGCTTGATGACGCCATCGCTCTTCTCGAGCCTGTCGCTCAGCGTGCCCTTGTCGGCGGAGGTGCCCTGGTCGGCCGTTCCCTCGGAGGGACGGATCTTGTCGGGAATGGTCTGGTTCGGCGGCGGCAGGGCCGGATCGGTGTCCCGGCCTTTCAGCGGCGCGTCGGGGGACTGCGCGAAGGCCGTGCCGGCGATCAGGCCGAAGCCGACCGCGAGGGTGAGGATCGAGCGCATAGGGTCTCCCTGTCTCGGATGCGGGGTTTCAGGGAGAACAGGCCGGGCGCCGAAGCGTTCCTGTCCCATCGGTCCCGTGATGGGACGATGGTCCTGGAAGGGGGCGGCGTTGCCCCGACCCGAGTACAACGCAGAGAACCGCACCGGGCGCCCGACCGCGACGACCGTCTGCCGAATCCTGCGGGATCGCAGCGTTCGGCTTCTCAGGCCGCCTGCCCGATCGTGAAGTCGACATGGACCGCGTCATAGGGGAAGACGATCAGGTCATCGGTCGTGCGATCGAGGAGGCCGGCGTTGAGCAGGGCGTGAACATCAGCGTGGGTGTTCTTCACATCCCGATCCAGCGCCCTGGCGACGGCCCGCAGCGACATCGGGGTCTGGCCGGCCAATGCCCGGATCAACGCCCAGCGTCCGGGCGTCAGGACGGTCCACAATCGCTCGACGCTGGAGAAGGAGATGAATTCTCCCTGCGGTTCGCCGCGAAACGCTCCCAGTGCGCGGGCCGAGGTCTCTTCCGTCGACGACACACCGATGGTCACGGTTCGCATGGTCACCTCCAAGCCTCGACGTCGGTCCAGAAATCGGCCAGCAGGGCCTCCGGGGTCATGAAGCGGTAGGCGTGTTCGCCACCGTGCCTGTGCACGTGATCGCCCTTGCCCGCCTCGTTGTCGTAGCGAAGCACGCACACGCCATCGACGACCAGGGCGAGGCGATACTTGAAGGGATGCATGCTTCCGCGAACCGGCATCGGCACGCTCCAGACGACCAACTCGGCGAAAGCGCGATCGGCAGCGATCTCGATACGCTCTCTGAACAGCAACCGCGCCTTCGTGTTGGTCAAGATGCCAACACCCTCAGGCGTTGGCAAGCGGTCACGACGAGTTCATCGACCCCGGGCGACCAGGCAGGAAGCAGGGGAGCGTCCGGCGATCCGGCATCGCGAGTACGGCGCGGAGATCCGACACCGGCGTTGGTTGGCGTGACATCGTCGAGTTTGACGGTCGGCAACGGACTGTTCTCGCGCGATGCGCCCCTCTGCCTCCGGCCGTGAAATCCAGCTGGATCAGCCATCCGCGCGCGCCATGCCGATGTAGAGTTCGCGCAGGCGCCGGGTGTGCGGGCCGGGGCGGCCCTCGCCAACGGCGTGGCCGTCGATGGAGACCACCGGCATCACGAAGGCCGAGGCGCTGGTGTAGAAGGCCTCGGACGCGGCCAGGGCCTCGGCGACGCTGAACAGGCGCTCCTCGAGGGCGAGGCCGGACTCCTCGGCGAGGCGCAGCACTGCCTTGCGGGTGATGCCGGGCAGGAGCGCCGTGGAGAGCGGCCGCGTGACGAGGGCGCCGCCTTTCGTGACGATGAACGCGGTCGAGGACGAACCCTCGGTGACCGCGTCGTCCTCGACCATCCAGGCCTCGGCGACGCCGGCGGCGGCGGCCTGCTGCTTGGCCAGCACCTGGGCCAGGAGGGCCACCGACTTGATGTCCCGGCGCTTCCAGCGCAGGTCCGGCACGGTGATGATCTTGGCGCCGGTCTCGGCGAGCGGGTTGGCCGCCACGGTCTTGGCCTGGGTGAACATCATCACCGTGGGCGCGGTGCCGGCGGGGGGATAGGCGAAATCGCGCTCGTACACGCCGCGCGTGACCTGCATGTAGACCAGTCCCTCGGTCAGCCCGTTGCGGGCGATGAGCGCGGTCTGCAGGCCGATCCACTCGGCCAGGCTGTGCGGGTTGGCGATGTCGATCTCGCCCAGCGAGCGGTCGAGGCGGGCCAGATGCGCCTCGTTGTCCACGAGGCGACCGTCGAGCACCGCCGAGACCTCGTAGATCCCGTCAGCGAAGAGGAAGCCCCGGTCCATGATCGGCACGCGCGCCTCGGCGAAGGGCAGGAAGTCGCCGTTCAGGTAGACGATGCGGGCCTGGGACACGGGGTTACCTCTTCGGTCCGGGTGGGGCGGGTCGGGGCAAGCAGGATTCGTGCGGAGCTCAGCTTGCGCCGAACACCCGGGCGAAGATCGTGTCCACGTGCTTGAAGTGGTAGCCGAGATCGAAGCACTCCTCGATCTGCTCCGGGCTCAGAGCCGCGGTGACGTCGGCATCGGCCTTGAGGAGCGTGAGGAAGTCGCCCTCGCCGCGCCAGACCGGCATCGCGTTGCGCTGGACCAGGCGGTAGGCGTCCTCGCGGGAGACGCCGGCCTGGGTCAGGGCGAGCAGCACCCGCTGCGAGTGGACGAGGCCGCCGAGCTTGTCGAGATTGCGCTGCATGGTCTCGGGGTAGATCAGCAGCTTGTCGACGACGCCGGTGAGACGCGCCAGCGCGAAGTCGAGGGTGACGGTGGCGTCCGGCCCGATCATGCGCTCCACCGAGGAATGCGAGATGTCGCGCTCGTGCCAGAGGGCGACGTTCTCCATGGCGGGCTGGGCGTAGGCGCGCACCATGCGGGCGAGACCCGTGAGGTTCTCGGTGAGCACGGGGTTGCGCTTGTGCGGCATGGCCGAGGAGCCCTTCTGCCCTTCCGAGAAGAACTCCTCCGCTTCCAGCACCTCCGTGCGCTGGAGATGGCGGACCTCGATGGAGAGGCGCTCCACCGAGGAGGCGACCACGCCCAGGATGGCGAAGAACATCGCGTGGCGGTCGCGCGGGATGACCTGGGTCGAGACCGGCTCCGGCGTCAGGCCCATGGCCTCGGCGACGTAGGCCTCAACCCGCGGATCGATGTTGGCGAAGGTGCCGACGGCGCCCGAGATGGCGCAGGTGGCGATTTCCTCCCGCGCGGCGACGAGGCGGGCGCGGTTGCGCTCGAACTCCGCGTAGGCTTGCGCCAGCTTCAGGCCGAAGGTGACCGGCTCGGCGTGGATGCCGTGCGAGCGGCCGATGGTCGGCGTCATCCTGTGCTCGAAGGCCCGGCGCTTGAGGGCGGCGAGCAGGGCGTCGACATCCTTGATCAGCAGGTCGGCGGCGCGCACGAGCTGGACGTTGAGGCAGGTGTCGAGCACGTCCGACGAGGTCATGCCCTGGTGGACGAAGCGCGCCTCGGGGCCGACGATCTCGGCCAGGTGCGTCAGGAACGCGATGACGTCGTGCTTGGTCACCGCCTCGATGGCGTCGATGCGGGCCACGTCGAAGACTGCGTCGCGGCCCTTCTCCCAGATCGCGTCGGCGGCCTGCTTCGGGACGACGCCGATCTCGGCCAGCGCGGTCGTCGCGTGGGCCTCGATCTCGAACCAGATCCGGAAACGCGATTCGGGCGACCAGATCGCGGTCATCTCGGGGCGGCTGTAGCGGGGGATCATGCGGGCGCCTCGGTCAACGCGTCGGAAAAAGGGGCAACGGGATGAGGCGCGCCTAGCATGGGCGGCGACCGCGCTCAACGCGGGCCCCCGGCCGCCGCCGACGCCGTCCCGCGCGAAGCGCAGCGAATCGGAGCGTCACGGCCGCCGCAGACACGAGCCACGGCCCGGCGACGCTGGCGCAGAACCCTGCCGATGCCCCCGATCCGGTCGCGGCACGCGTCCGACGCCCCTTAAGACCGTGGCAGAAAAGGGACAGCCCTGTCGGATCAGCCGTTTTCGGAGTCGTTCCAAGTTTGCGAACCGCGCAGGGATTGCGCAGTGCGAAGAGGATGTTGCCGCTTTGTTTCCAGGGGTTCTAAGAACGATTGAAAAAGATGAAGCCCTAAACGAGCGCCGTCGCCTCTTGCTTGAAAAATAGGCTCGCCCCAAGGGACAAAGACGCCCTGCAACTGCTTAACGGGCGAACTCTCAAGCACAGATGAACTACAGGCGGGCGATAAACCGATGAGCACGACAGCAGGATTACGACTGATCGCACCCCTCCTGTGCGGAACGGCCCTCACGGCCATCGCCCAGGCCCAGCCGGTCGGGCCGCGCGACGGAACGACCGTCACCCTGGATCAGCTCAGCGTCGAGGGCCTGCCGGGCAACACGGTCGGCTACGTCACCCGCGCCACCCGCAGCGCAACCAAGACCGACACGCCGCTCCTCGACACCCCGCAATCGATCACGGTGGTAAGCCGCCAGCAGATCCGGGACCAGAACGTCCAGAACCTTACCGAGCAGCTGCGCTACGTGCCGGGCGTGATTCCGGCCCAGGGCGAGAACAACCGCGACGAGGTTGTCATCCGCGGCCAGAAGACCAACGCGGACTTCTTCGTCAACGGCGTGCGCGACGACGTCCAGTACTTCCGCGACCTGTACAACATCGAGCGGATCGAGGTGCTCAAGGGCCCGGATTCGCTGATCTTCGGGCGCGGCGGCGGCGGCGGCGTGATCAACCGCGTCCTCAAGGAGGCCGACGGCCTGCGGGTGCGCGAGATCGTGGCCGGCGGCGGTCAGTTCAACCAGAAGCGCGTGGCGCTCGATGTCGGCGACCGCATCAGCGACAGCGTGTTCTTCCGCCTCAACGGCGTGTTCGAGGACAGCGAGACCTACCGGCAATTCGGGAAGCTGCAGCGCTACGGCATCAATCCGACGATGACCTTCCTGCTCGGCCCGGCCACCACCCTGAAGCTCTCCTACGAGTTCTTCCACGACGACCGCTTCCCGGATCGCGGCATCCCCTCGCAGAACGGCCGGCCGTACAACTACCGCAACAACATCCGCACCTTCTTCGGCAACCCGACCGTGAACCGGACGGCGGTCGATGCCAACATCGCCACGGCGACCCTCGATCACACGTTCGAGTCCGGCGTGCAGATGCACAACCAGCTGCGCTTCGCCGACTACAACCGCTTCTACTCGAATTCCCTGCCGGCCGCGCCGGTCAACGCCGCCGGCACGCAGGTGCCGATCACGATCTACCGCAGCGAGACCAACCGGACCAACTACTTCAGCCAGAACGACTTCACCTACAAGTTCCTCACCGGCGACGTGAAGCACACGCTGCTCGCCGGTTTCGAGCTCGGCTACCAGGAAGGCCTCGCCTTCCGGGAGACGGGCTTCTCCCGGGTGGGCGACAGCCTCGTCACCAGCGTGGTGGTGAACCCGATGTCGCCGATCTCCAGGGCACCGGTGACCTTCCGCAACAACGGCACCACGGACGCCAACGTCCGCTACGACCTCGGCCTGGCGGCGGCCTATGCCCAGGACCAGATCGACCTCAACGAGTACGTCCAGATCGTCGGCGGCCTGCGCTACGACTATTTCGACTTCTCCGCGCGGGGCCGGGCCACGGGCCTGACCAACGAGCGCGTCGACAACCTCGTCTCACCCCGCGCCGGCCTCGTGATCAAGCCGCTGGCGAACCTCGCCTTCTACGGCAGCTACAGCGTGTCCTACCTGCCGTCCTCGGGCGACCAGATCGGCGCGTTCACGCCCGGCCTCGTCATCGCCAGGCCGGAGGGCTTCCAGAACCTCGAAGTGGGCGTGAAATACGACGTGACGCCGACCTTCCAGGTCACCGGCGCCTTGTACAATCTCGACCGCACCAACCAGCGGCTGCCCGACCCGAACAATGCGGGCTTCTTCCTCCTGTCGGGCAGAACCAACACGCAAGGCGCCGAGATCGGCGCCAACGGCTACCTCACCGATTGGTGGCAGATCGCCGGCGGCTACGCCTTCACCGATGCCCGCATCGAAAGTGCCGTCTCGTCCACCATCGTGAAGGGCAACACCGTCGGGCTGGTGCCGTTCAACAGCGTCTCCCTCTGGAACAAATTCGACCTCACGCCCGAATTCGGCATCGGCATCGGGGTGATCCACCAGACCCACACCTTCGCCACCTCGGACGACACCGTGCGTCTGCCGAGCTACACGCGCTTCGATTTGGGGCTGTTCTACCAGGTCAGCGAGTCGGTCCGGGCCCAGGTGAACATCGAGAACCTGTTCGACCGGCGCTACATCTACACCGCCGACAACAACCAGAACCTCACGCCGGGCGCGCCGCGCACGATCCGGGCGCAGATCATCGCCAAGTTCTGAGGGTCACGCGCGGCGGGTGGCGCTACTCCACCCGCTGCCAGCCGGGGCCCATCAGGCGCTCCTGCGGCGTGAAGCGGGCCTTGTAGTCCATCTTGCGCGAGCCCTCGACCCAGTAGCCGAGATAGAGGTAGGGCAGGTTGAGATCGGCGGCGCGGCGGATGTGGTCGAGGATCATGTAGGTGCCGAGCGAGCGGTGCGCCTCGGCCGGATCGTAGAACGAATAGACCATCGACAGGCCGTCCGCGAGAACGTCGGTCAGGCAGAGGGCGACGGTGGGTCCGGTGCCGCGCCCGTTGATCGCGGTGTCGGGCCCGCGCCGGCGATAGTTCACCAGGTGGGTGTCGACGTGGCTGTCCTCGATCATCATGGCGTAGTCGAGCACGGTCATGTCGACCATGCCGCCGTCGCCGTGGCGGGCATCGAGGTAGCGCCGGAACAGGGCGTACTGCTCCGAAGCGGGACGGTTGGGCTCGGGATTGCCCACGAGGTCGGCACTGCGCTGGAGGATGCGGCGCTGGCTGGCCGAGGGACGGAAATCGGAGACCACCACCCGCACCGAGATGCAGGCCCGGCAGGATTCGCAGGCCGGCCGGTAGGCGATGGTCTGCGAGCGGCGGAAGCCCCCCTGCGTCAGGATCTCGTTGAGGTCGCGGGCGCGGCGCCCCACCAGGTGGGTGAAGACCTTCCGCTCCTCCTGGCCCGGCAGGTAGGGGCACGGGGAGGGCGCCGTCAGGTAGAATTGCGGGGTGTCCCGGGAATGGCTCGTCACGCTTGTCTGTCGCTCGCCGCGTGCCGGGTGCGCACCGCGCACCCCGAGACTTGAGTGTATCCGCAACGCGGGCCGGCTCAACTCCCTGTGAGGGTTCCGCGACGATTTCGTGCGAAACCGGGATCGTGCTGTCCGGCCGAGAGCCGCCGCGTTGTCGAAGACGTGCGTCGACGCGACGCCGGAGGCGACCGCGTCAGCCGGCCCGCACCACCGCGAGGCCGAGGATCAGGTCGTGACCGAGGCGGCGATCGGCCCGCACCAGGCCGATGCCGACATCCAGCACCCAGAGCAGGAAGGCCGAGGCCACGGCCACGTAGAACAGCAGCGCGTGGATCGCGGCGGTGAGGTAGTCCACGCGCGCGCCGCTCTCCGGCGCGACGACGCGCAGGCCCATCATCCGCATGCCCCAGGTGCTCTGGGCCGGGCCGCCGACCGTGATCGCGCTGTAGAGGATGCCGCTCGCCGGCAGGATCGCGAACAGGGTCCAGCCCAGCCCGAAGGTAAGGACGCCGATCACCGTGATCAGCAGGGTGAGGAGGGCGGTGAATCCGAAGATGAACAGGATGTCGAGGAGATAGGCGAGGAAGCGCGCGCCCAGGCTGCCCCGGACATAGGGCACCGGGACCTGGGGGGCGTAGCCGGTCTGAAAGCGATCGGCGTAGGGGCTTTGCGTCTCGCGCATGGGGCGCTCCTGAATCGCGCTCGCGGACGGAGCGGCGGCGTTCTGAGGCGAGAGATGGGCGTGCGCCCCAGGAGACTCAAGGACAGGAGACTCAAGGACATGAGACTCACGGACGAGAGACGCCAGGACGAAACTCGGGCATGCGCCGCGAGATCGCCGCGGCCCCACGGTCTCACGGGGGCGGGCGGCCGGCCGGCACCGGCTGGCCGCCCGGATCCGCGGCGGCGGCCTCGGGGGTCTCGAGATAGTAGTGGCGCAACAGGAACAGGCGCGCCCCGTTGACCGGTCCCGCCTCGGTGGCAAGGCCGAGGAGTTCCGCGCCGGGGCCGAAACGGCAGGTGACCCAGCGCTGACGCGCGGCCTGGCCGGGCCGCCCCGCCACCGCGTAGTCAACCCGGAGCTCGTCCGGCGTCGCGCCCGCGCCGATGCGCAGGAGCTTCACCGCGGTCTCGGGGGGCGCGAGCGCGGGCACGACCCGCCGGCAGATCATGGCGCGCTGACGATCGACCGAACTCTCGCAGCCGGCGAGGCCGAGGAGGGCGACGCCGGCGGCGAGCGCGATGCGGAGCCCGCGCGCGGCCGGTGCGGGGCTCACGCGCCGGCGCGCAGCCGCTCGGCGACCCGCAGGGCATAGTAGGTGAGCACGCCGTCGGCGCCCGCGCGCTTGAAGGCCAGCAGGCTCTCGACCATGGCGCGCTCGCCGTCGAGCCAGCCGTTGCGGGCGGCGGCCTCGATCATCGCGTACTCGCCCGAGACCTGATAGGCGAAGGTCGGCACGGCGAATTCGTCCTTCACCCGGCGGATGATGTCGAGATAGGGCAGGCCGGGCTTCACCATCACCGAATCGGCGCCCTCCGCGATGTCGAGGGCGACCTCCCGGATGGCCTCGTCGGAATTGCCCGGGTCCATCTGGTAGGTGCGCTTGTCGCCGACCAGGGCCGCCTGGGTGCCGATGGCGTCCCGGAACGGGCCGTAGAAGGCGCTGGCGTACTTGGCCGCGTAGGCCATGATCTGAACGTCGCGGAACCCGGCCCGGTCGAGGCCGGCCCGGATCGCGCCGACGCGCCCATCCATCATGTCGGAGGGCGCGATGATGTCGGTGCCGGCTTCGGCCTGGATCAGGCTCTGCTCGACCAGGAGAGCCACGGTCTCGTCGTTGAGGATGGCGCCGTCCTCCAGCAGGCCGTCATGGCCGTGGCTGGTATAGGGATCGAGGGCGACGTCGGTCATGATCCCGAGCTCGGGCACCGCCCGCTTCACCGCCCGCACCGCCCGGCAGACGAGGTTGTCGGGGTTGAGCGATTCCGAACCGGTGGGATCGCGCAGGCTGGGCTCGGTGTAGGGAAAGAACGAGATCGCCGGGATGCCCGCGCGGGCGGCCTTCTCGGCGTCCCGCACGATCTCGTCGACGCTGAGGCGCTCGACGCCCGGCATCGACGCGATGGGCTCGCGCCGGCCCGACCCCTCGATCACGAAGAGCGGCCAGATCAGGTCATCGACCGTGAGGGTATTCTCGCGCACGAGGCGGCGCGACCATTCGGCCTTGCGGTTTCGGCGCGGGCGCTGGGTGATGCCGAGCGGGGCCGGGCGAGCGGCCTCCTGGGCCGTCTCGACCGCCAAGGGACGCGGGGTCGCTGGTTCGTTGGTCATCGTGGGCGAACTCGATGGTTTTCGCCCCGGGCCGTGACCGGGAGCGGCCTTGGCCGGGGCGGGCGAGCACGGGCCTAACACATCCGGAAAAGCCTCCGAAACCCGTGATGCCGACGCAGGGATGGCTGGTCTTCGTCCACGGCAGGCCTGCGCCACGCGCACAGCGCAAGGGCCTCCGGAAACGCCCCTCCGATTGACGCCAAGCGCCAAAACCTCGTCTAAGCAGGCGATCCAGGCGGGAGGACCCATCCCTGGCGGGAGGACCCATGGCGGAGACGGGCGAAGCGGAGATCCTGTTCGAGCGGCGCGGGGCGGTGGGCCTCGTGACGTTGAACCGGCCGCGCGCCCTGAACGCCCTGTCCCTGGCGATGCTCGGGGCGATGCAGGCGCAGCTGGACATCTGGGCCGGCGACGCGGCGGTGACGCGGGTGGTGCTGCGCGGCCGGGGCGGGCGCGCTTTCTGCGCCGGCGGGGACATCCGCCAGATCTACGCCCTCGCCAAGGCCGGCGCGCACGCGTCGGTCGATGCCTTCTGGCGCGCCGAGTACGGCCTCGACGCCACCGTGAAGCGGTTCGCCAAACCTGTGGTCAGCCTGATCGAGGGCCTGGTCATGGGCGGCGGCAACGGCCTCTCCGTCCATGGCAGCCATCGGGTCTCGTCGGAAAGCTACAGCTTCGCCATGCCGGAAGTCGGGATCGGCCTGTTTCCCGATGTCGGCATGACCTTCGTGCTGCCGCGGCTGCCGGGATCTACGGGAACCTACCTCGCCCTGACCGGCGCCCGCATCGGACCGGGCGACGCCCACGCGGTGGGTCTGGCCACCCACCACGCCGCGGCGGGGGATTTCGACGGGATCGTGGACGATCTGGCCTCCGGCGCGCCGATCGCGGCGGTGCTCGGCGCCCATGCGCGGCCGGTGCCCGAGCCCGGGCCCCTGGTCGCGGCACGGGCCTGCATCGACGCGTGCTTCTGCGCCGACACCGTCGCGGAGATCCTGGCGCGCCTCGATGCGGACGGCGCACCCTTCGCCACCGAGGCCGCCGCCCTGATGCGCATGCGCTCGCCCACCAGCCTGGTTCTGGTGCGCGAGCAGATGCGCCGCGGCGCGGGCCTGAGCTTTCCCGAGGCGATGCTCACGGAATACCGGATGGTCAGCGCCCTGATGCGCGGCCACGACTTCTTCGAGGGCGTGCGCGCGGCCGTCATCGACAAGGACGGCGCGCCCGCCTGGGATCCCGCCACCCTGGACGCCGTCGACCCCGCGACGATCGCCGCGGCCTTCGCAGCCACGGGCGGGCCGGAGCCGTCCTTCACCGGATCGTCCGAGTCATGAGAAGAGGTCCGGCGTGCGCGGATTGACCAAGGTCCCCGGCTCCCGCGAAATCCGCGGACGCAATCAGGACGGGGGTGCCGACCGGATCGAGCGTGCGCCCCAGGTGCCGCAGACCGGCTGGGACGTGGTGCTGGTCTGGTTCATGCGCCTCACCGCCCTGTTCTGGCTCGCGAAGGCCGTCGCCACCTGGGCCGGCATCCTCGACATCCTGCCCGGCGGACGCCCCTTCGAATCGGAGACGCTCGGGCGCCAGAGCGTGATCGTCTACTTCGCGGTGATCGATCCGATGGCCGCGGTGGGCCTCTGGCTCACCAGCGCCTGGGGCGGTGTGGTCTGGCTGCTGGCCGCCACCAGCGCGCTCACCCTGGCGGTCCTGACCCCGCAGCTCCTGCCAATAGTGCCCGTCTACCTGGCAATACAGGCCGGGATTATTGCGTTGTATTTTATCTTGTCTTTCCTGGCGGCGCGGGAAATCCGGTAAACGTCGGGTTACGACGTTCGCTTCATCTTGCATTTACCCAGAGAGGTAAATCGCAAATTCATCCTATCGCTTAAACCGTCTTTCATCTGCGACTCCTAGGTTGGCTTCATGAGCGGTGGCGAAGAACACCGGCCCTGAAGCACAGAGATCTGAAGAGGCCCACGATGAAGTCCCAGGCTGCCAAGGTTAGCAAGACCGAAACCGCTCCCGAGACCGTCCCGGCCCACGGCTCGTATCTTGAGGCTCTGCACCTCGTCGAGCGCCTGCACCGCCGCCTCCTCGACGTGATCAAGGACGAGTTCGAGCGTCGCGACCGCGAGGACGTCAACAGCGTCCAGGCGCTGCTGCTCTACAACATCGGCGACAAGGAGCTCACCGCGAGCGAGCTGCGCACCAAGGGCTACTATCTGGGCTCGAACGTCTCCTACAACGTCAAGAAGCTCGTCGAGGCCGGCTACCTGCACCATGCCCGGTCGAAGACCGACCGCCGCTCGGTCCGCATCAGCCTCACCGACAAGGGCCGTCAGGTCCACGACATCATCCAGAGCCTCTACGACAAGCACGCCCGCACCATCCAGCCGATCGGCGGCATCTCGGACGACGATTTCGGCCGCCTCAACACGGCGCTCAGCCGCCTGGAGCGCTTCTGGACCGACCAGATCCGCTACCGCCTCTAGGACCGGATCGCGGGCGATCGCGGCACCGCGCAAGCCCGGCTCGCCGGGCTTGTTCGCGTTCCGGGGCCCCGGTGACGGCGTCCCGCTCCGTCAGGAACCCGCGTGCTCGGCCGACTCCTCGCCCGCCGGCTTGCCGTCGTCCCGGGCGCGGTGGAGCATGAAGATGGCGAACACCATCGTGAGGATCAGGCCGGCGAGAACGCCGAGCTCGATCATCGAGGCCTGGAACAGCGCCTGCTTCTCCGGCGACCAGTCCTTGGCGTGGGTGATCTCCGACGACTGCAGGGTGATGACGAGGACCCGTCGGATCGAGGCGATGAGGCCGACGATGAGGAAGGGCTCGCAGGTCAGCTTGCCCGAGCGCATCGACACCCGCACCGTGTGCAGGATCTCGATCAGCATCAGCAGGAACAGCAGCCGGTCGACCACCTCCAGGATCTGATCGGCCCCGCCCAGGTGGCGCACGGCTTCCCAGGTCAGCGCGGTGGCGTCGATCAGGGCGACGAGGGCGGTCAGGGCGAGGAGGATTCCGAGCGCCGCGTAGATCGCGTGCTCGGTGTGCAGGAAGACGAAGCTCGCCGCACGCGTGAGCCGGCCCTGATCGTCCCGGTCGTCGGACATGACGCGCTCCTCCTCTGTCGGGTCGATCAGACAGGATCGGCGGGCGGGCGTCCAGGGTGGCCACGCTTCGAGAGCGTGCCGGCCGGAGCGCCCGGGCCGGGCGACGCGATCACGACCGCGTCAGCCCCGGACGAGGATCGGCCGAAGGGGCCCGCGATCGGTCACAGCATGTCCTCGACCCGGATCGGGAGGGACCGGATCCGGCGGCCCGTGGCGTGGAACACCGCGTTGGCGATCGCGGCGTTGACGCCGATGATCCCGAGCTCCCCGAGGCCCTTGAGGCCGAGGGGATTCACGCCGTCGTCCGGGTCCGGCACGAGCAGGGCCTCGACCTGCGGCGCGTCCGCGGCGGTGGCGACGAGGTACTCGGCCAAATCCGCGTTTCGGTAATGGCCGCGGTCGAGGATGGTCTCCTCCAGGAGCGCCGAGCCGAGCCCCCAGATCATCCCGCCGGTGAGCTGACTCCGGGCGGTCAACGGGTTGAGGACGCGGCCGGCCGCGAAGGCGCCGAGGAGGCGCGGCACCCGGATCTCGCCGGTCTCGTCGTGAATCAGCACCCGCGCGAACTGGGCGCCGAAGGCCCAGGATACGGCCTTGCCGCCGGCGCCTGTCCCGAGGGCCATCCGGCCCGATCCGATCGCCTCCAGGGCCTCCGGCCCCTCGGGGGTGAAGGCCGCCACCGTCTCGATTCCGTTCGGGTCGAGGCCCGCGACGAGTGCCGCCAGCGGACAGGTCCGCCCGTCCGGGGCGACGAGATCGCCCGCATGCGGGCGCAGCGTGGCGGGATCGGCTCCGGCCAGGGGGCCGGATCCGATCGCAGCCTGCGCCAGGCGGGCCCGGAGGGTCTCGCAGCCCTGTGCCAGGGTGTGGAGCAGGCTGGTCGTGGTGGAGGAGCCACCCGAGAGCCCAGCCGCCGGCAGCGCCGTATCGCCCAGGGAGACCGTGACGGCCTCGGGCGTGGTCCCGAGCCACTCGGCGGCCCCGAGGGCGAGCAGCGTCGTGATCCCGTTGCCGATCTCGTGATGGGCGGTGGCGACGGTGGCGCGGCCATCGGCCCCGAGGTGGATCCGCATCGTGGCGGGGGAAATCTTCACCGGCCGGGCCGAGGCGGCGCAGCCGAGCCCGATCCGCCAGGGGCCGTCGCGCATCCGCCCCGGTTCCGGATCGCGCGTCGCCCAGCCGAAGGCCTCCGCGCCGGCCTCGAAGCAGGCCATCAGCGAGCGCGAGGAGAACGGCTTCCCGGAGATCGGGTCGGCGGCCGTGTCGTTGCGACGGCGCAGGGCGATCGGGTCGATCCCGAGGGCGACCGCCATCTCGTCGACGGCGCTCTCCAGGGCGAAGAGGTAGGGCACCTCGGGCGGCGCCCGCATCGGCCCGGGGGTGTTGCGGTCGACCCGCACGGCGCGCTCGTCGGTGCGGATGGCCGGGCAGGCATAGAGGCTCGCGGTGACGTCGGTGCCCTCCATGGCGAAGGGATCGAAGCGCGAGGCGATGACCGCGGCCTCGTGCACGAGGGCGGTGAAGCGCCCGTCGGCGCTCGCCCCGAGGCGGATGTCGTGCCGGCTTTCCGGACGGTAGTTGGCGATGGTGAAGCCGTCCCGGCGGCTCGCGACCAGGGATACCGGCCGCCCGAGGGCGCGGGCCGCCAGGGCGACCGGGGCCGTGTACTGCGCCAGGGCGAGCTTCGCGCCGAAATGGCCGCCGATCAGGCCCGAGACCACCCGGATGTCGCCCGGATCGAGGCCGAGCTGCGCGGCGAGCCCGTGCCGGACCGCGCCGATGTAGCGCGACGGCTCGTGGACCGTGAGGCGCGGGCCGTCCCAGGTGCAGGTGGTGGTGAACAGTTCGATCGGGTTGTGGTGCTGGATCGGCGTCGCGTAGCGGGCGGACACGGCGACGTCGGCCCGCGCCAGGGCGTCGTCGGCGTCGCCGATCCGGGGGTCGTGGTGCTCCGGCTTCAGGTCGGCGAGGCGCACGACCTCGGCCCCGGGCGCGTCGAATCCGTCGGCGAAGGCCTCGGCCGCGTAGTGCACCCGCGTGCGGGCTGCCGCCGCGCGGGCCGCCTCGACGGTCTCCGCCACCACCAGGGCGACGATCTGACCGGCATACGCGACCGCGTCCGATCCCAGCGGCAGGTGCCCGCTGTTGGCGTAGCCCCCGGCCATCAGGTGCTTCACCGGCCGGATCGCGCCAGCGAAATCCCGATGGGTGAAGATGCGCAGGCACCCCGGGACCGCCTGCGCGGCGGCGAGGTCGAAGCCGGTGATCCGTCCGCGCGGGATGGTGCTGGTGACCAGGGCGGCGTGGGCCAGACCCGGCAGGCGGGTGTCGGAGGCGTAGACCGCCGTACCCGTGACCTTGGCGCCGCCCTCGACGCGGGGATGCGGATGCCCCAGCCAGGCGGGGGGATCGCGCAGATCGGTCGGTCTCGCCATCGGGCTCTCCTCGCCTTACGGCAGGGGTAACCGCCGTTCCGGGCCGGCCGATCCGGGCGCGACCGCGAGTCGCTCGGGAGTCCCCGTCGCGTCGCGAGGACAGGCCCTCAGCCCAGGAAGGGACGCAGGTGGTCCAGCACCAGGTCCGGTGCCTCCTCCTGCAGCAGGTGTCCGCAGGGGAGGGCGTGCCCCTCCACCCGGTCGGCCGTCTCGCGCCAGGTGGCGGCGACGTCGTAGAGTTCGCCGACCGTGCCCTGCGCCCCCCAGAGGGCGAGGAGCGGCGCGGTGACCCGGCGTCCGGCGGCGGCGTCGGCGGCATCGTGGTCGAGGTCGATCCCGGCCGCGGCGCGGTAATCCTCGCAGATCGCATGGAGGCTGCCGGGCGCGCGGTAGCAGCGCATATATTCCCGGATCATCGCCTCGCTCGGGATCCCGGGCGTCCGGCTCTGGCCCGCGAGGTGATGGCGCAGATAGGCCTCCGGGTCGGCGCCGATCATCCGCTCGGGCAGGGGCGCCGGCTGGATCAGGAAGAACCACCAGAAGTACCGGGTCGCGAAGGCCCGGTCGGTGCGGGCGTACATCGTCAGCGTCGGGGCGATGTCGAGGACGGCGAGGCGGTCCACCGCGGCGGGGTGGTCGAGGGCCAGGCGATGCGCGACGCGGCCGCCCCGATCGTGCCCGACGACCGCGAAGCGCTCGTAGCCGCAGGCGTGCATCAGCGCGACGGCATCGGCCGCCATGGCCCGCTTGGCGTAGGGGGCGTGATCGGCCGTCGAGTCCGGTCGATCCGAGTCGCCGTAGCCGCGCAGGTCGGGGGCGACCACCGGATGGCCGGCCTCCCGAAGCCGGGGCGCCACCGCGTGCCAGGTGGCGTGGGTCTGCGGATGACCGTGCAGGAGCAGCACCGGCAGACGCGGCCCGCCCGGGGACAGGGCGACCCGGAGGCGCAGGTCGGGCAGCGTCGCGTCGGCGAGGTCGAAGCCCGACAGGAACGGACACGGCCCGCGGCTGAGGAGAGCGATCGGCGGCATGGTGTCCCCGGAAACGTCGCGGACAGGGTTCGACCGTCCCGGCGCCGCAGCTGTGCCGTCGGTGCCGGGCAGGGATTCGGCCCGCGGCGAGGATGGCACGGGCGGCGCGCGGCGGCGAGACTGCCGCGCCCGTGCCGGGCCGGCCATCGGGAGCGGCTGCGTCGGGGGGACCGCGCGTCTCAGCCCTTCCAGTTCTTCAAGGCCCCGAACGGGCTCAGCGCCGGGTCGGCCGCCGGCGGGTTCAGCACCGGCTCGACTTGCGCGATGGCGTCCGCCAGGGAGAAGGCCGAGCCGCTGGTCAGCTTGCCGCCGGCGGCATCCTTGTGGCCGCCGCCGCGAAAGCGCCGCGCGCCTTCCAGGGCGGTCTCGTTGTTGGAGCGGAAGGACATGGTTCCCGCCCGCTGCACGTTGAGCACGCGCTTGGCCCGGCCGCTCTCCATGATAAGGTCCGAGACCCGCTGGAAGGTGCCGGAATCGAGGCCGAAAGACATCAGCGTGCCGTCCGAGAGGGGATGGAACAGGTCCGAGCGGGCGAGCACCCGGGCGATGCGCATGCGGGTGGTGAGGGTGCGGTCGTCGCCTTCGTCCTCTGCGAGGTAGCCGTCGAGGATCGCCTTGCGCAGGGCCGGCACCTGACTCTCGATCACGGCCGGGGAGGCGCCCTCGCCGAGGAGACGGGCCGCGCCGAGGAGGAGGTCGCCGACGAACCGGTCGTGCCAGGGATGCCCGATGGGCACGAGGTTCGAGACGTTGTCCCAGAACATCTCGTCGAGGCTCAGGCCGTTGCGGAAGGCCGGCCGGTCCTTGCGCCACAGATCGACGGCATCGACCGCCGTCACCAGGGCGCCGAGGATCGGATCCGCGCCGGTCTCGCGAGTCGCGTAGAGGGCCCGGTGCTCGTAGGCCATGCGGGTGGCGCAGCAGGCCTCGTCGATGAGCACGACGATGTTCGGGTCTTCCAGTTCGAAGCGCTGCAGACTCGGCGCCGCGGGATCGGCCTGCGGTGCGAGGCCCTGCTCGCGCAGCTGGTCGACCGAGGAGGCGTGGTGATCGAGGACGACGAGGCGGTGGCGCGCCGTCAGATCGCGGCGGCGGTTCAGGGCGGCGAAGTTGCGGATGAAGGTCACAGCCACCGCCTCGAGGCCGAGGTCGGTCATCACGATCATTTCCGGGGCGGACGCCTTGCCGAGGCGCTTCAGCTCGGTCTCGACCACCGGCCCGACATCGGAATAGCGCGGCACGTGCACGATGCGGGCGACCTCGGCGAACTGGCCGACCACCGTGGAGGCGCCGTAGCCGTCGAGGTCGTGGTGGGTGATCTGGGTGATGTTCAAGAACCTGTCCTCGGGCGAATCGCCAAGCGCGGGCTTCGGCTGTCCTGGGCGCCCTTATGCGGCACGCCCCGGTCCACGGCGAGCCCCCGCGCGGTGAGCCGCGGCGAGGCTGCGTCGGTTCCGCGGTGGATCGAGACCCGTCAGGGCTTGATTCCCGTGCCCGGACCGGGATTCTGCGAACAGACCACGAACACCAGCGACAAAACGATCGGAGGAACGTCCGCGATGGACCCGGACGACGCGGGCGCGATCCGCAAGATCATCCATATCGACATGGACGCCTTCTACGCCTCGGTGGAGCAGCGCGACGACCCGGCGTTGCGGGGCCGCCCGGTCGCGGTGGGCGGATCGCGCGAGCGCGGCGTGGTGGCGGCGGCGAGCTACGAGGCGCGGGCCTTCGGCGTCCGCTCGGCCATGCCCTCCGTCACGGCGCGCCGGCTCTGCCCCGACCTGGTCTTCGTCAAGCCGCGCTTCGAGGTCTACCGGGGGATCTCGGAGCAAATCCGGGCGGTCTTCGCCGAGCATACCGACCTGATCGAGCCCGTCGCCCTCGACGAGGCCTATCTCGACGTGACGGAGAATCGGCAGCGTCTGCCGACCGCCACCGCGGTGGCCCGCGCGATCCGGGCCTCGATCCGCGCGCAGACCGGCCTCGTGGCCTCGGCGGGCGTCTCCTACAACAAGTTCCTGGCCAAGGTGGCGTCCGACTTCCGCAAGCCCGACGCCCTGTTCGTGATCACCCCCGCCATGGGGCCGGCCTTCGTCGAGGACCTGCCGATCGGGCGCTTCCACGGGATCGGCCCCGTCACCGAAGCGCGGATGAAGGCGCTCGGCATCCTGACCGGACGCGACCTGCGCGCCCTCAGCCTGGAGACCCTGACGAAGCGGTTCGGCGCCTCGGCGCCCTACTATTATGGGGTGTCGCGGGGCATCGACGTCCGTCCGGTCCGGGCGAACCGGATTCGGAAATCCATCGGCGCCGAAAACACCTTCTCGGAGGACTCTGCCGATTACGGGGTGCTCGCGGGGCGCCTGGCGCCGATCCTCGACAAGGTCTGGGGCGCCGCCACCGCCAGGGAGGTCCGGGCCCGCACGGTGACGCTCAAGGTGAAGTTCGCGGATTTCGAGCAGATCACCCGGGCCCGCTCGCTGCCCGGCTTCGTCCCGGACCGCGCCGTCCTGGAGGAAACCGTTCTGGTCCTCCTGCGGGACCTGTTCCCCCTGCGGCGCAGCGTCCGCCTCCTCGGCGTCTCCCTCTCCGCCCTGGAACACGGCCCCGCGCCCGAGCCGCGCCAGCTCGGCCTCGGATTGTAGAGGAGCGCCCGGTTCCCCGGCGTCAGGGACACGCCGCTACGCCGGCGACGCGCCGGCCGCGCCGCAGAACGAGGAGGAAAGCGAGGCCGACCGCCGCCATTGCTGACCCCGCCACCGAGACCGCCGGATAGCCTCCGCCGAGGTCGATCACGAGGCCGCCGAGGGCCGCACCGATGGCGTTGCCGAGGTTGAACGCACCGATGTTCAGGGCCGAGGCGAGGTTGGGCGCCTCGCCGGCCTCCGCCATCACCCGCATCTGTAGGGGCGGCACCAGGGCGAAGCTAGCGACGCCCCAGAGCAGGATGAGCGGGGCGGCGACCCAGCGCGAGTCCATCCCGACGGCGAACACCCCGAGCAGCAGGACCAGGGCCACCAGGGAGGCGATGATGGTTCCGTCCACCGTGCGGTCGGCCAGGCGTCCGCCGGCCCAGTTCCCGAGGGTCAGGCCAACGCCGTAGACCACCAGCATGGCCGTGACGAAGGAGGCGTCCGCCCCCGTCTCGATGCGCAGGATCGGGACGATGTAGGTGAAGACCGTGAACATGGCGCTCGACCCGAGGACCGTGAGCGCGAGGGCGCCGAGGATGGCCGGCCGCGCCACGACGCGCAGTTCCGCGCGGATGTCGGGGGCGCCGTCCACGGGCAGGGGCGGCAGGGCCAGCCGCAGCGACAGCATCGCGACGGCGCCGATGCCGGCGATGCCCCAGAAGGCCGCGCGCCAGCCCAGCGCCTCCCCCACCCAGGCGGCGAGGGGCACGCCGCCGATCGTCGCGATGGTCAGGCCGGAGAACATCGCGGCCACGGCGGCCGCACGCCGCTCGGGCCGTACGAGGCTGGCGGCCACCACCGATCCGATCCCGAAGAAGGCGCCGTGGTTGAAGGCCGTGACGATCCGCGCCGCGAGCAGCATCGCGTAACCGTCGGCGAGGGCCGAAATCACGCTGCCCACCGTGAAGATGCCCATCAGGCCCACGAGAAGCGCCCGGCGCGGCACCCGCGCGAAGGCGAGGGTCATCAGCGGGGCGCCGATCAGGACGCCGAGCGCATAGGCGCTGACCAGCAGGCCGGCGGCCGGGATCGAGACGCCGAGATCGTTCGCGATCAGCGGCAGCATGCCCATCGGCGAGAATTCGGTGACGCCGATCCCGAAGGCTCCGATGCTCAGCGCCAGCAGGGCAGGATGGATTGTCATGGGGGTTGCCTCTCGGTCATTGTTCCCGACAGGCACATGATGCAGCGCGACACCGGGCGGTAGCCCGATCTCCGGACCGACATCTGTGCGTCAGGAGCACGAATGCCGCGAGACCGAATCGACCGGACGGGGGAGATGGCGGCCTTCCTCGCCATTGCGCGAGACGGCAGCCTGTCCGCGGCGGCCCGCGGGCTGGGGCTGACCGCCTCCGCCGTCAGCCGCATCGTCGCCCGCCTGGAAGCACGCCTCGGCGTGCAGCTGATCGTGCGGACCACCCGGACGCTGCGCCTTACCGCAGAAGGCGAGAGCTATGCCCGTGCCGCGCGCCGCATCCTCGCCGATATCGCCGAGAGCGAGAGCGCGGTCGCCGACCAGGCCTCCCCCCGCGGTCGGGTCCGGATCAGCACCGCCTCCGCCCATGGGCGTCTGGTGATCGTACCGTTGCTGGCGGAATTCGTGACGCGCCATCCCGGCATCAGCGTCGACATCGACCTCAGCGACCAGGTCGCCGACATCCTCGGCGGACGGGCCGATGTGGCGATCCGCTTCGGGACTTTACCGGACAGCCCGCTCACCGCGCGCCGCCTCGGCGACACGGGCCGGACGGTCGTGGCCTCGCCCGCCTATCTGGCGCGGGTCGGAACGCCGGAGATCCCCGCGGATCTCACCCGACACAACTGCCTCGACTTCAACTTCCGCCGCGCCGAGCCCGGGTGGCCGTTCCGGGAGGAGGGACGCGATTACCTCCTGGCGGTCTCCGGCTCCATGTCCGCCAACAACGGCGAGACGCTGGTCCAACTCGCCCTCGGCGGCATGGGCATCACCCGTGTCGGGCGCTTCCACATCGCCGACGAACTGGCGAGCGGGCGCCTCGTGCCGCTGCTGGAGCGCTACAATCCGCAGGACCGCGAGGCCATCCATGCGGTCTTCGTCGGCGGCCCGTCGATGCCGGCGCGCGTCCGGGTGCTGATCGACTTCCTGGCGGAGGCGCTGCGCTCGCCGAGGGGATCACCGCCGCCCGTCACTCTCAGCCCAAACGAAAGGGGCGCCACCCTTTCGGACAGCGCCCCCTCGGATCAGCCGGTCCCGCGGGCGGGACCCGCGATCGCCCTTAGTTGAAGGGATCGATCTCGGCGGACTCGTAGCTCGTCACTTCCATGCCGACGCAGACTTCCTGGACGATGGGGGCAGACCACTTCATGACATCTCTCCTGGTTGGTTTGGGGGTATGAAAGCCGAACCCGGATGGGTTCGATCCACTCTTCGACGAGAAACAGCCTCGAAAGGCCGCGCCTTAGTTGAAGGGATCGATCTCGGCGGACTCGTAGCTGGTGACTTCCATGCCGACGCAGACTTCCTGGACGACGGGGGCGGACCACTTCATGGGAAACTCCTTCGTGTTCGACGTCCCTGATATGCCGTTGTGTTGGGCACAATACAAGTGGACGCTACACTTATATTTCTCATAGGATCGCGGGAAAGTTCACATCCTGCACCCGAGCGTTGCCGCGCTTTCGGCCCGGCACTCCGGACAACGGAGATATGATGCCGGCACCTCGCCCGTGCGAGGGGGTCTGCGATGGGTCGGCCCCGGACCGGACGGCAGGGGCGCCACGGGTGCGGAGGAAAGATCCGGCCGAGGCCGGTTTCGGCTTGACGCCCCGGGGAGGGGAGGCGCACTGACGCGCCGCCGAACGGGCCTGCGCGGGGGTCACGACTCACCGCGCGGCGCGCGCTTCGGCTCCCTCTCGACGATTCCGATGCCCAGCGACAATCCAGACCGATCGCCCGCGCCGTGCGCGGCCGCCTCCGCTTCCTTCGCCTGACGCCCCGCTGACCGGGCCCGGGCGGCCCGGCGCGGGACGGCCCCTCACGGCCGGATCGCGCGCCCTGCGAGGTGAGCCCATGAACGAGATCGCTTCCTTCCCGACCGGCATCGATCCGGCCGTGCTCGCCGCCCGCCTGTCGGACGAGCGCGCGCCCGACATCGTCGAGGCGCTCAACGACGAGGCGCCCGAGGTCGCCGCCGCCATCCTACTGGGCCTGCCCGTGGAGCGGGCGATCGAGGTGCTCGATCAGCCCGAGCTCGACTGCGCCGCCGACATCATCGAGATGCTGCCGCGCGACCGGGTCGCCTCCTACCTGTCGGGCATGTCGGCCGACCGCATCACCGACCTCTTCCGCGAAATCGAGGAGCCCGGCCGCTCGGACCTGCGCGCCCGTCTCGACGCCGAGACCCGCGGGGCCGTCGACCGGCTGAGCACCTACGGCGAGGAGACCGTCGGCTCGCTGATGACGACGGAATTCGTCGCCGTGCCGGGCAACTGGACGGTGCAGCAGACCCTCGACCACGTCCGCCAGGTCGAGAAGACCCGCGAGACCATCTACGCGATCTTCGTCCTTGACCCGCGCACCCGGGCCCTGACCAAGGCGGTGCCCCTGCGTCGGCTGATCTCGGGCAATCCGGGCGACAACGTGCTCTCGGTGGCCCCGAACCGACGTCCGCTGGCGGTCTCGCCCACGGCCAGCCGCGAGGAGGCCGCCCGTCTGATCTCGCGCTACGACCTCCTGGCGCTTCCCGTCATCGACGCGGTCGGGCACGTCATCGGCATCGTCACGGTGGACGACATGATCGACGCGATGGTCGAGAAGCAGACCCAGGACGTGCAGCGCTTCGGCGGCATGGAAGCCCTGCCCGAGCCCTACATGGACATCGGCTTCGGCACGATGATCCGGAAGCGGGCGGGCTGGCTCTGCGCGCTCTTCCTCGGCGAGATGATGACGGCCACCGCCATGCAGGGCTTCGAGGGCGAGCTCGAAAAGGCCATCGTGCTGACCCTGTTCATCCCGCTGATCATGAGCTCGGGCGGCAATTCCGGCAGCCAGGCCACCTCGCTGCTCATCCGCGCCCTGGCCCTGCACGAGGTGCGCCTGCGCGACTGGTGGCGGGTGGCCCTGCGCGAGGTGCCCACCGGCCTCGTGCTCGGCACGATCCTCGGCGCGATCGGCATCGTCCGCATCGTGGTCTGGCAGAAGACCGGCCTCTACGACTACGGCGAGCACTGGATGCTGGTGGCGGCGACCGTGGGGGCGGCCCTTATCGGCATCGTCACCTTCGGCTCGCTCACCGGCTCGATGCTGCCGTTCCTGCTGCAGCGCCTCGGCTTCGATCCCGCCACCGCCTCGGCACCCTTCGTCGCCACCCTCGTCGACGTCACGGGCCTCGTCATCTACTTCTCTGTGGCGATGCTGATCCTGCGCGGAACGCTGCTGTAGAGTTTGTCAGGGATACGTGGAAACCGGTTGTCCCGGTAAGACAAACGGACAAGAAAGGAATCCGGATTCTGTCTGGTTCCGGATGAACCTGACAGACTCGAAGGCCGCTTCAGGCCCGGGGCCGGAGGCTCAGGTCGCTGAGCACGGAGGTGGCGAGGCGGTCCGGCCCGATCTCGTGGGCGGAGTAGCCGACGAGGGCGGCGAGACTCTCGCGGGCCCGCCAGACGCGGCTCTTCACCGTGCCGATCTTGCAGCCCATCACCCTGGCGGCCTCGTCGTAGGTCATGTTGTCGATTGCCACCAGCGTCAGGGCCTGGCGCAGGGTCGTGGAGAGCCGCCCGATGGCAGCGTTGACGTCCTCCAGGTCGAGGACGGCGCCCTGCGCCGGCAGGGTCACCAGCTGCGCCGCGTAGCTGCCGTCGCTGTCCTCGACCTCGTGCACGCGCTTGCGCTGGCCGGAATAGAACGTGTTGCGCATGATGATGGTGAGCCAGCCGCACACGTTGGTGCCCGGCGTGAAGCTCTCGCGGTACATCCAGGCCCGCATCATCGTGTCCTGGACCAGATCGTCGGCGCGCGCGGCGTCGCGGGTCAACGAGAGGGCGTATTTGCGCAGGCCCGGCGCATGGTCCCGGAGCCCCTGGCGGACCTCAGCCGTGAGAGTCTCGCCGCGGGCGGCGAGCACCGCCTCAAGACGGGCGAGCAGCACGGCGAACCGGTCGGGCGGGTCGTCATCGAGGGAGGCATAGGCAGCGCGCAGGTGCTGCCCGAGGGTTCGTCGGATCGACGGCGCCAGCGGGGGAGTGTTCTCGGGACGGAGGCGGGTCGACGCATCGGATCCAGATTGCGATGTCATCCAGTCACTTCTCATTCGGCCGGGAAGGGCATGAGCCCGATCCCCCTCAGTCCGCCCGAGTGTGCAAAACGAGAGATTTATCCGCATCAACACAGGTTAATGGGAAGACCTTCAAAGATTTATGCGCGAAATCGTACGTTTACGTCTGGATCGAGAGACAACCCGGCAAAAGTCTTCTCGAGAAGATACATGATAGCAAGACGCAAAGAGCCCGCCACGGCCATTGCCGGGCGGGCCGAGTCCTGGGAGGCGTGTCCTGGGAGGCGAGTCCCGGGAGGAACGCGTGATGCGTCGTTCTTCAACCCTGCAGGAGAGCAAGTGTTCACTGCCTCGCGTCCGCGACAGGGCGATGTCACGCGCCCATCGGCCGAAGCCGGACCTGGCCTGCTCGACGGTGCAGGCGCCCCGGTGCGTCGCGGCATTCGACAGGGACCACCCCTCCGGGTCAGGCGCCCTCGATCAGGCGGAGATATTCGGCTTCGGGTACGCCGTAACTGCCCCCCGCCACGGCCAGCAGGCCGGTCCGGTCGAGAACCCCGATCCGCCCGCGACGTGCCTTGATCAGGCGGTTGCCCTCGAGGAGCTGCAGGGCGAGGGTCACCGTCGTGCGCTGGACGCCGAGCATGAAGGACAGGAAGTCATGGGTCACGGTGAGCTCGTCGCCGATGACCCGGTCGTGGCACATGAGCAGCCAGCGGGCGAGCCGGACCTCAATGTTGTAGCTCGCGTTGGCGAACGCGGTCTGCGCCGTTTGGACCAGGAGGGTCTGGACGAACCGCAGCAGCAGGTTGCGCAGCGTGAGGCTCTCCTCGGTGGCGGCCATCAGCACGGCGGCGTCGATGGCCAGCATCTCGCCCGCGTTCTGGACGAAGTGGTCGTAGGGCGTGCGGTCACTCCCCAGCAGCACCGGTGCGGCACCGACCACGCCCTCGGGCCCGATGATGCCCACCTCGACCCTGCTCGTCCCGGAGGTCGTGATCGACGCGTAGCCGGCCTCCGGGAAGTAGAGGTCCTGAATCGGTCGATGCGGATAAATCAGGCCTTGGCGCAGCTCCGTCGTCATCGCGCGCAGGTGCGGCTGAAGCAACCGATAATCACCTGGCGAGAGACGTTTGAGCAAGCGGTTACGGACGGCAGATTGCTCTAGCAGCGACACGGGCCTGTCCCTTGGGGCAAGAGCACAAATAGTCTCTCACGGACCCATATTCAGGAATATATACAAGCGATTTTGCGACTATCTGTACGATGCGAGACAAAGGCAAGCCCGCCAGGAGATCTGTCGGGTAGACGACATTCCTCCAATGTCGGGCACAACACCAAAGGCGTCGTGCCCTGTCCGACATGCTTCTTTGGGATTTATGAACGCTGCGGTTCGGGGAATATCGCAACGAACCGAGGGTCCTGGCCGTAGTGGCGCAAGGGTTCGGCCGTTCTCGGCCGATGATCCTGCGAGCACGGCTCGGTTGGTCCACGCGCAGGCGGAGCAGCCCGGAATCGGTCGGAGGAAGGGTTCGACACCGTGACGGGTTGGGTGAACGCGAGAGGGTGCGATCGCGCGCGGCGACAGACACCGGAGCGGTGTCGATGACGGCGTCGGACTCCGATCCGGATTTGCCGCATCGCCTAACCCTGCACGATGACGACGATGTGATGATTCCGCTGATCCGGAAGCTGGAGCGGTTCGGGCCGGTATCGACCGAAGATCGCGCGATCCTGACGCGGCTCTGTGGAGCCATCTCGCTCATCGGACCGCGCATGGAGATCGTGCGGGAGGGTGAGCGTCCCGACGGCGTCCATGTGCTCCTCGAAGGCATGGCCTGCCGGTGCAAGCTGCGGGCCAACGGAACCCGGCAGATCCTCGCCTATCTGGTCCCGGGCGATTTCTGCGACCTTGATACCGGCCTGCTCGACCGCCGGGACCACGCGATCACGAGCCTTTCGGCCTGCCGCTTCACGCGCATGGATTTCGTGCCCCTCGGCAACCTCGTCCGGGAGCAGGCCACGCTGGTCACGACCCTGCGTCGGGCGAACCTCGTGGACGACGCGATCCTGCGCGAGTGGATCGTGAATCTCGGCTCCCGCTCGGCCATCGAGCGGATCGCACATCTGTTTCTCGAATTGCTGATGCGCCTGCGGGCCGTCGGACTGGTGCGGGGCGACGGCTACGATCTTCCGGTGTCCCAGCTCGATCTGGCGGATGCGACCGGCCTCGCGAGCGTGCACGTCAATCGCACGCTTCAGGATCTGAAGCGCCAGGGGTTGATCGAGCTGCGCTCGCGCATCCTGACGATCCGGAACGTCCAGCGGCTGACGAGCCTGGCCGGCTTCGATCCCCGCTACCTGTCGCTGGATCCCATGGCGTCCCGCTAGGGCGCATGCCGGTCGGCGACCCGGGTCAAGGATCTCTCGCCAAACGGGCCCCGAAACGCCTTACGCGATCGGACGGGCGACCGGGTGAGCCGCGCGGATCTCCTCGGGAAGCGCCTGAAAGTCGATGTAACCGGCTTCGCGCGCCATCGCATCGAGAGCGGACACTTCGTCGAGCGCGCTGCCGGTCCAGAGAACGGCGCCATTCGACTGCTGACGGACCTCGAAGATGCTCATGGTTCGTTAACCCTCGACCGGAAAAGGTCTACGATTGTCCTAACGTGACGGCAGGCAAAATGTTGCCGATCCTCGCACCGAGCGGGGGCGAGGTCCCGGCAACGCGGACGTCGCCCGAGAGGTGTGCCATGAATTTGCCGGTCTCGCCCCGCAAGCCCGTACATCCCACCCGCGTCGAGTGCCCTGCCATGCGCCCCCCTCGGCCCGTGCCGTTCGGACACCGGTTTCGTTTCGCCCTCGCGGTGCTGGCCGGCGCCGCGTCGCTCGCCCCCGTCGCCCGCGCCGCGGAGCCGGCGGCGGTTCCCGATCCGGCCGCCGTCGCACCCGCCGTGACGGTGGCATCGGCCGTCGCCCGCGAGATCGTGGAGTTCGCTGTCGTGACCGGCACGCTGGTGCCCCGCGACGAGATCCTGGTGGCGCCCGAGATCGAGGGCCTTCGCATCACCGACCTGCTGGTGGAGGAGGGCGCCGGAGTCGCCCGGGGCCAGCCCCTGGCACGGCTCTCCCTCGAGATGATCGTGACCCAGGAGGCGGCCAACGCCGCCGGCATCGCCAAGGCTCAGGCCGCGATCATCCAGGCCCGGAGCCAGATCGTGCAGGCCGAGGCGGCCCAGGTCGAGGCGAACCTTGCCCTGGAGCGCACGCGCAGCCTGATCCGCACCGGCAATGCCACGGCCGTGACCCTGGAGCAGCGCGTCTCCGCCGCCCAGGGCAACGAGGGCCGGCTCGCGGCCGCCCGGGGCGGACTTCAGCTGGCCGAGGCCGATCTGGCCACCGCGCGGGCCCAGGGCGCCGAGATCGCGTTGCGGCGTGCCCGAACCGAGATCCGCGCCCCCGAGGCCGGGATCGTCAGCCGGCGCACCGCCCGGGTGGGGGCCACCGCGACCGCCGCCGGGGAGCCGATGTTCCGCCTGATCGCCCGGGGCGAGATCGAACTCGAAGGCGAGGTGCCGGAGGTATGGATGCCGCGGCTCCACGTCGGTGATCCGGCCCGCCTGGACTGGGACGAGGGGCGGACCCTGAAGGGGCGGGTGCGGCGCATCGATCCGGAGATCGATCGTACAACGCGCCTCGGACGCATCCGCATCGGCCTCGATCCCGATGCGAGCCTGCGCATCGGCGCCTTCGCCCGCGGCAAGGTCGAGGTCGCACGCCGCACCGGCGTCGCGGTGCCGCTCTCGGCGGTGCTCTACGGCGCCGATGGCGGTGCGAGCGTCTTCATCGTCGCCGGCGACCGCGTCGAGGCCCGCCGGATCGTGCCCGGCCTCGCCGCCGACGGCGTTCTGGAGGTTCGCTCCGGCGTGAAGGCGGGCGAGGTGGTGGTGGCCCGTGCCAGCAGCTTCCTGCGCGACGGCGATCGCGTCCGGCCCGTGGTTCCACCCATCAAGGCGGCCGAGGCCGCGACGCCTCCGGCGGCCGATGCCGCCTCCCGCTGATCGGACGATCCCATGCGCCTGAACATCTCGGCCTGGGCGATCCGCAAGCCGATCCCCTCCCTCGTCCTCTTCCTGGTGCTGGTGGTCCTCGGACTGGTCAGCTTCCGCGCGCTGCCGATCACGCGCTTTCCGAACATCGACATCCCCATCGTCTCCGTCCAGGTGCTGCAATCCGGGGCCGCGCCCTCGGAGCTGCAGACCCAGGTGACCAAGGTCGTCGAGGATGCGGTGGCGGGGGTGAAGGGCGTCAAGCACGTCATCTCGACGATCTCCGAGGGCGTCTCCAGCACCACGATCGAATTTCGCCTGGAGGTGAACAGCGACCGGGCGGTCAACGACGTCAAGGATGCCATCTCGAAAGTGCGGGTGAACCTGCCCCGCACCATCGAGGAGCCGATCATCAACCGCGTCGAGATCGCGGGCCTGCCGATCATGATCTACGGCGCCTCGGCGCCCGCGATGACGCCGGAAGACCTGTCCTGGCTCATCGACGACGTCATCGCCCGGCAGGTGCAGAGCGTGAAGGGCGTCGGGGGCGTCGAGCGCCTCGGCGGCGTCGCCCGCGAGGTCCGCGTGACCCTCAAGCCCGACCGCCTGCTGGCGCTGGGGATCACGGCCGCCGACGTGAACCGGCAGCTGCGCCTGACCGCCGCCGACATGGCGGGCGGGCGCGGCGAACTCGGCGGGCAGGAGCAGTCCATCCGCACCCTGGCCGGGGCGGCCAGCCTCGACACCCTGGCGGAAACCTCGATCGTCGTCCCCGGCGGGCGCAAGGTCCGCCTCGACGAACTCGCCACCCTGGTGGACGGCTCGGAGGAGCCGCGCACCTTCGCGCGCTTCAACGGCGAGCCCGTGGTGGCCTTCGCGATCTCGCGCTCCACCGGTGCCAGCGACGCGGAGGTCGCCGTCGGCGTCGCCAAGCGCATCGCCGAACTCGGCACCCGCCATCCCGGTGTGCGCTTCGACCTGATCGACACCTCGGTCACCAACACGGTGGGCAATTACCACTCGGCGATGCTGTCCCTCGTGGAGGGGGCCGCCTTGGCGGTCGTCGTGGTCTTTCTGTTCCTGCGGGACTGGCGTGCCACCCTGATCGCCTCGATCGCCCTGCCGCTCTCGGTGCTGCCGACCTTCTGGGTGATGAGCAGCCTCGGCTTCTCCCTGAACGCCGTCAGCCTGCTCGCCATCACGCTGGTCACCGGCATCCTCGTCGACGACGCCATCGTGGAGATCGAGAACATCGTTCGGCACATGCGCATGGGGAAATCCCCCTACCGCGCCGCCCTGGAGGCCGCCGACGAGATCGGCCTCGCCGTCATCGCCATCACGGCGACGATCATGGCGATCTTCGCCCCCGTCTCCTTCATGAGCGGCATCGCCGGGCAGTACTTCAAGCAGTTCGGGCTCACCATCGCGGCGGCGGTGTTCATGTCGCTCTTGGTGGCCCGCCTGATCACGCCCCTGCTCGCCGCCTATTTCCTGCGCGATCACGGCCCCGATCACACCCGCGAGGGCCCGGTGATGCGGGGCTACACCCGCGTGGTCGCCTGGTCGGTGCGCCACAAATTCATCACCCTGGTGCTCGGGCTCGCCTGCTTCGCCGGGTCGATCCTGTCCACCGGGCTGCTGCCGGCGGGCTTTCTCCCCGCGGAGGACGCCGCCCGCACCATCTTCGTGGTGGAACTGCCGCCGGGGGCTCGCCTCGCCGACACCACGCAGGTGACGGACGCCCTCGTGGAGCGCATCCGCGCCCTGCCGGAGGTGCGCAGCGTCTTCGTCGACGGCGGCCGGCAGCTGCCCGGGAAGAAGGAAGTCCGGCTCGCGACCTTCACCATCAATCTCACTCCGAAGAACACCCGCCATCGCACCCAGAAGCAGGTGGACATCGCCATCCGGGCGATCCTGCACGACGTGCCCGACATCCGATTCTGGGCCCTGCGCGAGGGCGGCCAGCGCGACGTGACCCTGATCGTGTCCGGCCCCGACAAGGGGGTGGTGGCGGAGACGGCGGCCAAGCTCCAGCGCGAGGCCGCGGGCGTGCCCCACCTGGTCAACGTGCTCTCGACGGCCCCCTTGGACCGCACCGAGATCCGCATCCGCCCGAAGGCCGGGGTCGCGGCCGATCTCGGCGTCACGACCGACCTCATCGCCGAGACCGTGCGGGTCGGCACGATCGGCGACATCGGCGCGAATCTGGCCAAGTTCAACACCATCGACCGCCAGGTGCCGATCCGGGTGCAGCTGCCGGAGCGCCTGCGCGGCGACCTTTCGCAGCTCGAAACGCTGAAGGTCCCGGTCAAGGGCGGCGCGGCCGTGCCGCTCTCTACCGTGGCCGATCTCAGCCTCGGGCGCGGCCCCACAGCCATCGACCGCTACGACCGGGCCATCCGGGTCGCCCTGGAGGCGGACATGGAGGGCTCGGACGCCCTCGGCGCCCTGATCGGCGCCGTCCTCGCCCTGCCTACCGCCAAGGACCTCCCGCCCGGCGTCACCATTCGCCAGACGGGCGACGCCGAGGTGATGGGCGAGGTCTTCGAGGGCTTCGCCCTCGCCATGGGCGCCGGCCTAATGATGGTGTTCGGCGTGCTGGTGCTGCTGTTCGGGAACTTTCTACAGCCGCTGACCATCCTGTTCTCGCTGCCGCTCTCCATCGGCGGCGCGATCCTCGGCCTCCTGATCTTCAACAAGCCGATCTCGATGCCGGTGGTGATCGGCATCCTGATGCTGATGGGCGTCGTGACCAAGAACGCCATCATGCTGGTGGACTTCGCCGTCGAGGAGATGGCCCGCGGAGTCGACCGTGCCACCGCGATCATCGATGCCGGCCGCAAGCGCGCGCGGCCGATCGTGATGACCACCATCGCCATGGCGGCCGGCATGGTGCCCTCCGCCATGGCGCTCGGCATCGGCGGCGAGTTCCGCGCGCCCATGGCGATCGCGGTCATCGGCGGCCTGATCGTCTCCACGGGCCTGTCGCTGGTCTTCGTGCCGGCGATCTTCGTCCTGGTGGACGACCTGTCGCGCCTCTTCGTGCGGGTCTTCGGCCGCTTCGTCGGACGCGTGGACGAGCCGACGGAGGGCGCGTTCGCGCGGCTGCCGACCCATTCGGCCAACGACCCGAAGCCGATCCTGCCGCCGCGCATCGCGGCCGAATAGGCCGCCAGCAGGGGGGCCAAACGAAAAGGCCCGGACCTTTCGGTCCGGGCCTTTTCGTCGGCGGTCCTGGGCTCGCGCGCGCTCAGCCCTCGCTGCGGGCGGCCAGGCGGCTCGCGGCGAAGCAGAGGCCGCCGGCGACGATGAAGAGCACCACGAAGGTCTTCACGGTGGCGTAGAACAGCGCCGGCTCGATGCCCGCATCCGTGTAGAGCACGGCGCAGATGGCGGTGATCGGCAGGAGCAGGAGGATCAGGAGGGGGGTCAGCGGGCTGTTCATGGGCGGGTCTCTCAACCTCTGTCGGACCCGGTTCACCGGTCCCTGTGGCGTTTGCTGCGCCTCTCATAGCATCGCCCCGCACCCGGCGCCAAGCTGGATCGGCCACGCTTTCCTGCGGTCGATGAGCCCGGATCAGGCCGGGATCCGCACCGTGGCGCGCAGGCCCCCGAGCGGGCTGTCGTGCAGGCTGACGTCGCCGCCATGGGCCCGGGCGATGTCGCGGGCGATGGAGAGCCCGAGGCCGGAGCCGCCCGCATCCTGGCGCGCATCGTCGAGGCGCACGAAGGGCTTGAACACCTCCTCGCGCTGATCGGGCGGGATGCCCGGGCCGTCGTCGTCGATGGAGACCAGGAAGGCCCTCGCCTCGCGCCGCCCCGTGATCGCGACGGTCTCGCCGTAGCGGGCCGCGTTGGCCGCGAGGTTGAACAGGCAGCGCCGCATGGCGTCGGGCCGCAGGGTCAGCCGCGGATGGTCCTCGAGGTCCACCGCCTCCACATGGGCGCCGAGGCGCTCGACGTCGGTGCGCAGGTCCTCCAAGAGCGCGCGCATGTCGGTGGGCACCGCCACCTCGCCCGAATCGCCCCGGGCGAAGGCGAGGTAGGCCTCCAGCATGCGGCTCATCTCGTCGACGTCGCGCTGCAGGTCCTCGACCTCGGGGGTCTGCTCGACCAGGGCGAGGGAGAGCTTGAACCGCGTGATGATGGTGCGCAGGTCGTGGCTGACGCCGTTGAGCATCGTCGTGCGCTGCTCCATCGCCCGCTCGATGCGCCGCTTCATCTCGATGAAGGCGTGGCCGGCTTGGCGCACCTCGCGGGCCCCGCGGGGCCGGAACTCGATCTCACGGCCCTTGCCGAAGCTCTCGGCGACGGCGGCCAGCCGCAGGATCGGCTTGATCTGGTTGCGCAGGAACAGGATCGCGACGCCGAGCAGCACCAGGGACGAGCCGCTCATCCAAAGGAGGAAGATGTGCGAATTCGAGGCGTAGGCCATGCTGCGCCGGGCGGTGACGCGCATCACGCCGTCGGGAATCGCGACCCGGATCTCGATCAGGCTGGAGCGGCCCACGGTGTCGATCCAGTAGGGCCGGCGGATCTGGCGCCGGATCTCCTCGGACAAGGCCTCGTCCAGGATCGAGAAGAAGGGCCGCGGCCCCGCCGGGGGGAGCTTGGCCCCCTTCAGGATGTCGACGTCGAGGTTGAGCCGGTCGTTGGCGATCCGGGTGAGGGTCTCGGAATCCTTGTCCTGCGGGTAGCTCTCGTAGATGTCGATCAGCGCGGCGACGTCGGCGGTGACGGCGGAGGAAAGGCGGCGCGTCACGAGCTGCCAGTGGCGCTCCATGAAGGTGTAGGCGATCACCGACTGGAGCAGCACCACCGGCGCGATGATGATGATGAGCGATCGGGCATAGAGGCCCTTGGGCAGGAGATCGCCGATGGCGCGGCTGACGATCCGCCACATCCGCCGGGGCCGGGGCAGGGCGGCGAGGCGGGTCGCCGTGCGCTGGAGCAGGCCGGTACCGGCCATGGGCTCAGTCGACCGCGAGGCGGTAACCCACGCCCCGCACCGTCTGCAGGAACAGGGGATTGGCCGGATCGACCTCGGTCTTCCGGCGCAGGCGGTTGATCTGCACGTCGATGCTGCGCTCGGCGGCGAGGCCGCCGCTTCCGGCCAGGGCCTCCCGTTCCACGTTGCCGCCGGCGGCCTGGGCCAGGAGGGTGAGGATCTCGCGCTCGCGCTCGGTGATCCGGATCAGCTCGTCCGCGCGGCGCAATTCGCCCCGGTCGATCCGGTAGGCGAAGGGTCCGAAGGTCACGGTGTCGTGGCTCTGGGCACGGCCGCCGGCCTCGTTGCGCCGCTTGATGATGTTCGACAGGCGCAGGATCAGCTCGCGCGGCTCGAAGGGCTTGGGCAGATAGTCGTCGGCGCCGATCTCCAGGCCCATGACCCGGTCGTTGGGATTCGAGCGCGCGGTCAGCATCAGGATCGGCACGCGCGAGGTCTGGCGGACTTCCCGGGCATAATCGAAACCGCTCTCGCCGGGCATCATCACATCGAGCACCAGAGCATCGAAGACGAAGCACTGTGCCTTGGTGCGGGCCTCGGGCACGTTCCCGGCCGCGGTGACGCGGAAGCCCTGCTCGTAGAGGAAACGCGACAGCAGTTCCCGTACCCGGCGATCGTCGTCGACCACCAGGACGTGCGGCGCATGGTCGGGAAGATCGGCGGTCGGGCGCGCCCCGGGCGTGGCCATCAGGCGGCCTTGCCGGCGCGCCGGGACATCAGGCGCTGCACGGCCGCGCGCGCGTCGGGTTCGATCATGCCGAAGAGGAAGCTCTCGGCGGAGAGGGGAGTCTCGCCGCCGCGCTCCGATGCCGCGAGGGCGCGCGCCACCCGCCGGCTCTGGACCCGCATGAGGTCGCCGGCGAGGTCCGCCCCGGCCGCGGTGCAGAACAGCAGCCGCTGGCGCCGGTCGCTGGTGCCGGTCTTCTGCGCGATGTAGCCCTGCTCGATCAAATCCTTCAGCACCCGGTTCAGGCTCTGCTTGGTGATGCGCAGGATATCCAGGAGTTCGGCGATCGTAAGACCCGGATAGCGGTCGACGAAGTGCAGCACCCGGTGATGGGCCCGGCCGAAGCCGTACTGGGCCAGGATGCGGTCGGGGTCGCCGACGAAATCCCGGTAGGCGAAGAACAGAAGCTCGATGAGATCATCGCCGGAACCGGAGGACGGCAGCGGCGCGTCGGCGTCGGCATCTCGCATCGCGTGGGCAGTCACGTCTCGGGCGACCTCGATGTACGTCAGCGTTGTTGACATGTTCCAGCCCGGACGCGACCCGTCAAGCCTGGGATCGGAGGACGCGTGACGGCACGCCGAGTCCCGTTCCCCCAATGGGAACAGCCGATCGCGAGAACCGCCTACGTATCCGAACCGCGCGAACCCGTGAGACAGATGACCACGGGACGACAGGCCTTATCGGGCGCAGGCGCAGGAACCCGCCGTTGAGCCTCGCGTTCACTAGAACATTTCGTGAACCAGAGGATCCGAACATGGCCGGCACCCAGGCGAACAAGACCCAGGCATCCAAGTCCGACTCATCGACGTCCGGCACGTCCAAGTCTGACGCTTCGAAAGCTCACGAGAACCCCAAGACCGATCCGAAGGATGTCTCGAACCAGATCAAGGATCCGAGCGAGTGGACCACCGGCGGCGAGCCGATGACCGGCGCGCAAGCGTCCTACCTCAAGACCTTGTCCGAAGAGGCGAAGGACCCGGACGCGTTCGACCCTGATCTCGACAAGGCCGAGGCATCCCAGCGGATCGATGCCCTGCGCAAGGAATCTGGCAAGGCCTGACCGTCGCCGCGGGGCCGGCCGGCTCGATCCGATGGCCTGGTCGGGTCGGGCAAGCGTGAAAGACGGACCGGGGGCTGACGCGCCCGGCCCGTCGCATCGGCTCAAGTCCGGACTTCGACGATCCGTTTAAGTCCTCCGCAAGGAAGGTCGCGTAGCGTTTCCCACGATCGACGTCCGCGAAAGATTCCCTGGGGCCATGACCGAACTGGATTGCGAACAGGCCAGGGGTCGGCGGAGATTTCCGGCGCGGCACGATCTGCAGATCCTGGCCCGCCGCTTCCTCGAAGACAGGTCCGGATCGACGGCCCTCGAGTACGGCTTGATTATGGCCATGGTCTTTCTGGCGATCGTGACCGCGATGCGGTACTTCGCCGACCAGACGACCGCGATGTACAACTATATCGGCGCTGCCCTCAACCGGTCATCCTGAGTCCGAGCCTGTTTCGTCGCCGTGCATCCGCGTGACCATTCGGCGGATGTGACCCAGTCTCGGACGCGTTCGGTCCGCGAGCGCTCCGCAGTCCGAACGATCCCCGGCGCTGCCTCCACGTAGAACACCGGGCCGGAAGCCGGCGGTCCCCGGGACGCCGTCCGCCCCCGCTTCGCGAAACAGGACGGCGGACGCGCGCCGCGACGCCGCCCACGCTCCGGCTGAACGGCGAGCCCCACCGGGCCCGTTTCGTCGCGGCGGCAATGACGACCTCTCGCTCCTTCCCGGCGCCGACGCAGCGACCGGCCCTCGCGCATCGATCGCGCAAACGGGTGGCACCCCGGCGCCATCGTCACCCTTCCGACGCGTCGACTTAGGTGCGGCCACCAATCCAATCCGCAACTGCGAATCCAACCGCTAAAAAAAAGTGCCGCAACGGCGTGTGAAGTTTCGCATGCCGTTCCACAGACTCGTGGGAAGCACCTGAGTGCAGGAGAACGCGCTTTCCGCCCCTCACCGTCCCGTGCCGACCTCATTGCACAATTGCGCGACTTTCACATTGCCCGATTAAATAGGTTCTTATACCTTCGATGTATTGAGATATAGCTATAGAAGTATTTCTGTCGAATTCTATTGGCTTTTAAATTTATGAAATCCTAGAAACGCTATAGACAAATCGATACATGGAGCGCAACGATGTCGTCCGGCCCCAATCCTTCCATCACGTACAAGAATTTCGTGGAACTGCGGCCGGCTTCAGACGGGTTCTTGGTGGGCAATGTCATGTCCGACCCGCCGGGCTACACGCTGATGGAAACCGCCAGCACCGGGTCAGGCGACAACCTCGGCGTGTTCGGCGATACGTCGAATGAGCCCATCACCGTGATACAGCCCGATGGGACACCCTACCCACAGAGCCTCACCTACTATGGCAAGACCGGCACCGATGGCACCGTCGTGCGCTTTCCCACGACAGGCGAGAAAGCCGGCAGTTACGTCTACATCCTGTTCACCAACCAGGACGGCTTTCAGTACAACAATCCCGTCTCGAACGTGGACCAGTCGCCCCTTGCCCTCTGTTTCGGGTCCGGCACGCGCATCCTGACGACGCGGGGCGAGGTCGCCGTGGAGGACCTGCAGGTCGGCGACCGCGCCGTCACCGCCTCCGGCCGGCCCCGCACGATCACCTGGACCGGCCATCGCGATCTCGGGGCAGAGCGGCCGCTGCCCGCCGACCAGTCGCCCATCCGCATCCGGGCCGGCGCCTTCGGCCACGGCCTGCCTAGGCACGACCTCTTCCTCTCCCCCGGGCATCCCGTCCTCGTCGGCGCCGATGCCGAGGCGCAGGGCGGCGTACTCGTGCCGGTCATGTGCCTAGCCAACGGAACCACCATCGCCCGCACCAGCCTGGCGCGCGTCTCCTACTGGCAC
>NZ_LMMK01000021.1:0-64661 GCF_001422795.1 Methylobacterium sp. Leaf88
CGTCATCGACCAGTCCAGCAGGGCCCGGGCGGCGCGCAGGTGGCGCCCGTCGATCGCCTGCTCCAGGCCTTCGCGGAACTGGTCGCTGGCCAAAGGGGTGTGTGATCCGATCGGACGGGTCAGGCTGCTCCAGTCCACCACCACGCCGGCCGCGTCGCGGAGCGGAACGGTGAACACCTCGAAGCGCTCACGATTGCCGCCGGCAATATGGAGCAGCGGCGTCAGCCGATGGGCGAGCCCATCTGACTGGGCTGCGATGCTCACGTCACGCCAGTGCTCCCGCTCCTCGCCCAGGATCGTCCGGAAGGCATCGGCTGCGATCTCGTCCGGCGAAAGGCCGGTCAATTCGAAGGCCTCCTGGGGGAAGGTGAATCGGCGCTCCGGATCGCTGGAGAAGGCCAGCGTCCGCGTCTGCTGGAACAGGGCTCGCCGGCGCCGCTGCTCGGCCTGGCGGGCCTGCTGCAGCCGCTCCTGATCCGTCACGTCGAGCACGACCCCGGCCGCCCCGCGGGGACGTCCGTCTGGCGCCAGGTAGATCTCGCTCCGGGCCGACAGCACGCGGATCGCGCCGTCCGGGCGGAGCAGGCGGACGCTCTGCTGGCCGAGCGTCACGCCCCGGATCAGGTCGGCGCCGGTCTCCACCCTCTCCCGGTCCTGCGGATGGATCAGGCCGTGCAGACGGTCGTAGCCCGGCCGGGTGGTCTGCGGGTCGAGGCCGAGCACGCGGAACAGGCCCGTCGACCAGACATGGTGGTTGTCGGCGAAGCGCCAGCCCCAGGTCCCGGCGACGCACTGGCTCTCGATCAGGTTCAGAAAATAGGGGGACGCGAAATCGAGGCTTTCCAAATTCATTCGTGAGGTGCCGAGCAAAAATAATAAGAACGTTTCCAAGGTATAGTATCAGGGTGGCGTGGCGTGCAATGGAGGCCCAGAAAACCTAGAGTATGAGATGCGGCGGGGTCCTTTGAAACCTCAGGTATATTTTGCGGGCTGCTGATGATCCGCCGCAACATTGCGGTGCGCGAAGGGTGGCGGGCCGGCGACGGAAGCGACGGTCATCGTGAACCCGACGCGGTTCCCGCCTCTCCTGCGCGACGGCCGACCCCTCCGCCGCGCCGGGCGGCCCCTGGGACGGTGCGCCGCGCGATCGGCCTGGAGACCGTCGAGGCCCCCGACGCCGACGTCGCGCAGGCCCTGGCCCGGCTCGGGCCGCACCCCTCCCCTCGGCCGGCGAGACGGCTCAGGTCAGGCCGACGCCGATGACCCCGCCCTCCATCAGGGAGAAGCGGATGCCGGACCGGCGCAGGGCGTCCACGGCCCTGTGGCGGGACCGCTCCGCGATCGCCCCGATGTCCTCCTCCATGCGCTTGACGGTGGAGAGCGAGAGGCCGGCGGCCCGGGCGAGGTCGGTCATCGACCAGTCCAGCAGGGCGCGGGCGGCGCGCAGGTGGCGCCTGTCGATCGCCTGCTCCAGGCCTTCGCGGAACGGGGCGCTGGCCAGGGGGCTGTGCGATCCGATCGGGCGCGTCAGGTTGCTCCACTCCACCACCACGCCGGCCGTGTCGCGAAGCGGAACGGAGAACACCTCGAAGGGCCCGCGATCGCCGCCGGCGAGGTGCAGGACGGGTCTCGTCACGTGCGCCCGCCCCGAAAGCTGTCCCTCGATGCTGGCTTCGCGCCAGTGCTCGCGCTCTTCATGGACCACACACAGGAAGCCATCGGCCGAGATGTCCGCGAGCGAGAGGCCCGTCAGATCGCTGGCCTCCTGGGGCATGGAGAACGCGTAGTCCGGATCGTTGGAGAACAGGAACGCCCGCCCCTGCTGGAACAAGGCGCGCCGACGCCGCAAATCGGCCTGGCGCGCCTGCTGCAGCCGCTCCTGATCCGTCACGTCGAGCACGATCCCGGCCGCGCCGCGGGGGCGTCCGTCCGCCGCCAGATAGATCTCGGTCCGGGCCGACAGCACGCGAACCGCGCCGTCCGGGCGGAGCAGGCGGACGGTTTTCTGGCCGAACGTCACGCCTTGGATCAGGTCGAGGCCGGTCTCCACCCGCTCCCGGTCCTGCGGATGGAGCAGGCCGAGCAGACGGTCGTAGCCCGGCCGGGTGCTCTGCGGATCGAGGCCCAGCACGCGGAACAGGCCCGGCGACCAGACATGATCGTTGTCGGCGAAGCGCCAGCCCCAGGTCCCGGTGGCGCCCTGGCTCTCGATCAGGTTCAGCAAATGCTGGGAAGCGAATCCGAGGCTTTCAACATTCATCTGTGTCGTGCCGAGCAACACCAACGATGGACATGGCCGATGTATAGTGTCCGTCCGGCGTCATGCGCAATACAAAGCAAGACATGCAGAAGTCTTTATTTATTTGTTCGCAGGTGTAACCTTCGGCAGCCATAGGCCGAGCGCCGAAGATCCGCAGCGACGCGGCAGCGCTGACGGCGTGGTGGGCCGGTGGCAGGGGGCACGCGCGTCGTGAACCCGAAGCGGTGCCCGCCGCTCCTGCGCATCCGCCGATCTGCCTGCCCGGAGCGCACGAGCCGGAGGCGTGGTGCCGGAGCCCGGCCCGAAATTCTGTCTTGTCGTTTGGCGTTTCGGAATCACCGGTTTCCGCTGATCCCTGACAAACTCTAGGCCGCGGCGGAGAGGGTCGGCGGGCCCGCGGCCTCGATGCGGTTGCGGCCGAGTCCCTTGGCCCGATACAGGGCCGCATCGGCGCTGGCTAGCATCGTGGTGAGGTCGCCGCGATCCGGCGCCGCGAGACCGATGCTGACGGTCGCCGGAATCCCGGGGCCTTCCGCCCGCGCGGCCGCGGCGGCGAAGCGGCTGGCGATGGTGGCGCCGCGGCTCAGGGCCTGAAGGCGGTCGCAGTCGGGCAGGAGCGCGGCGAACTCCTCGCCACCCAGGCGAACCAGAAGCGCGTCGGGGCCCGCGCCCGCGCGGGCGGTTTCGGCGAACAGCCTCAGGATCGCATCGCCCGCCGGATGGCCGTAGCGGTCGTTGATCGCCTTGAAGTGATCGAGGTCGAAGGCCAGGAGCGCGACGGGGCGGCCCTGCTGCTCCCGCAGGATCCGGCCCCCCCGCTCGAAGAAGGCGTGGCGGTTCGCCAGCCCCGTGAGCTGGTCCGTGTGCGACAGGCGCAGGAGGTGCTGCTTCTCCTCCTCGCGGACGAGGGCGAGGAACGACATCGGCATCGCCACCGAATAGAGGACTGCCTCGACCATCGTCGCCTTGGCCACGACGACGAGCATGTCCGGGCCGTACCACTGGACGAGGACGGGGGCGACGAAGGCGCGGCCGAGGTAGAACCCGGCGTGGACGGCCGAGATCGCGACTGCCACCGGCCGGGATCGCAATCCCCGGGCCGTGCGGCTGCGCAGGAGGATCCACGCCGTCAGGCCGCAGGCCAGCGCGATGGGCAGGGCCGAGACGTGGTTCCAGAACGCGGTCGGGAACTGCGTCCCAGCGAGCGCCCACAGGACCGCGAGGCCGGCCAGCGCGGCGAGGGAGGCGCGGAGGTGCCGCCGCCCATCGAGGCTCGCCGCGGCGTTCAGGACCAGGAGGTAGCCCGACACCATCAGGAGGTTGGTCGCTGCCATGCCGAGGGCGACGGGTACGCGGCCGCGGTTCATCGCCACGACGCAGCCCAAAACGAAGGCCACCAGACCGGCAGCCAGCACGGCGAGCCCCCGCGCCCGCGCCGGGTGGGCCTGCCGCTCCCAGAGCAGAAGCGACGTCGACACCAGTAGCGTCCCGATCGTCAGGTACCAGAGGGTTTGGAGATCGATCTGCATCGCTTTGCCTGTCTCGCGGCAAAGCTTACCGGCTCGGTTACGCCAGGTCCCTTACGGTTCCACGCGAATCGTCGACATGGTTCCCCCAACGTTAAGGGCGCGCCGGTGCGCGCGCCGGGTTAGGTCGATGCGACCTCCCGGTGCCCGATGCCGATGACGCCGCCGTCCAGGCGCGAGAACCGGATCCCCGCCTTGCGCAGCGTCTCGACCGCCTTGTGCCGGGACTGTTGGGCGGTGTGGTCGAGATGCTCCTCCATGCGCTTCACCGTCGACAGGGAAAGGCCGGCGGCCTTCGCAAGATCGGTCATCGACCAGTCCAGCAGGGCGCGGGCGGCGCGCAGGTGACGCCCGTCGATTCCCCCGTTGAGGGCCTCGTCGAGAGCCTCGTCGAACGGCGGGCCGGGCGGGTGCGCGTCCGCCTCAAGCGAGCGAGTGAGGCCAGCCCAGTCCTCCGCCCCGCCGCCTGAATCCACCGGGACCGGCGCTTCGGTGAATGGGAGGGCGGCATCGCCGAAGAGGCTCGGCGTGCCCTCGTCTCCGAACAGGACCCGGCTGCGGCGCTGGTCGACCAAGCGCGCCTGCCGGAGGCTTTCGTGGTCCGTCACGTCCAGGACGACGCCCGCGGCCCCGCGCGGTCGCCCGTCCGGGTCGAAATAGATCTCGTTTCGCACCGACAGGACCCGCATCGCGCCATCCGGCCGGCGAAACCGCACCGTCTGGCTGCCGAGGGCAGTACCCTGGATCAGGTCGGCCCCGGTCGCCAGTTTCGCGCGATCCTCCGTGAGGACCAGTCCGACCAGCAGCTCGTAGCTCGGCCGCGTGGTCCGAGGGTCGAGGCCCAGGCGATGGTACAGGCCGGACGACCAGACCTGTTGGTTGTCGGCAAACTGCCAACCCCAGGTGCCGGTGAGCCCATGGCTTTCGATCAGGTTTAAAAACTGGGCTGGAGAAAACTTGAGATTATCGACCTGCATGTCGTCACGGCCTGCTGCACCTTCTCAAATGATAGTGTCATCAATCGAGCAAGTCCGCAAATCAGACTAGCCAGCCGGATAAGCTGCCGTTGGTGGACAAAATTAGTTCTTTATGACCCATTTCGGCGGTTATTATTGGGGAGATTTCCGTTCCGACACGCCGGGCACCGATGTCATCGGACGTTTTCGGGTCGCGGTGGTCGCCCTCGGCGCGGGCGGCGACCGGCTCCCATGATCCGGGGCCTGAGGCCTCGACCGCTTCGGCGGCTCCGCGGCATCGCAGCGGGCCGGCCAAGGGAGTGAAAGGCCGATCGTTCGCCGCACATCCGGGGGATGCGCCGTGAAGTCCGGCTCCCGCGGGCGACCGGCGAACGCGCGGCGTCGGACCGTCCGTGGTCCGCGCGCCCGCTTCAGGCGATCCGCAGGGTGGGCTCCGCCTCCGCGTCGCCCAGCAGGTCCGGGCGGTTGCGCAGGAACCAGGGGACGCGGCTCGCCGGCATCGGCTTTCCGTAGAGATAGCCCTGGACGTTGGTGCAGCCTCCGTCCCGCAGGAAAGCGGCCTGCTCCGCCGTCTCGACGCCCTCGGCGGTGACGTCGAGGGCGAGGCTGCGGCCGAGCTGCAGCACGGCGGTGACGATGGCGGCGTCGTTGGCGTCGCGCTCCAGGTCCCGGATGAAGCTGCGGTCGATCTTGATCTCGTCCACCGGGAACTGCTTCAAGTGGGTGAGCGAGGCGTAGCCGGTGCCGAAATCGTCCAGGGCGACCCGGATGCCGGAGCCGTGCAGCTCGGCCAGCACGTCGCTGACCCGGTCGCCGTGGCTGCCGAGGAGGACGGTCTCCGTCACCTCGACCCCGATCCGGCTGCGTGCCAGGCCGGCCGAATCGACGTCGTCGAGGAAGGTCCCGGCCAGGTCACCCTGGGCGAACTGCGCCGTCGAGAGGTTGAGGAAGACGCGGCCGGGATCGAGCCCGAGGCTGATCCAGTGCAGGAGGTCGGCGATGATCCGCCGGCGCAGGACGTCGCCTACCGCGACGCCGATCTCGGGATCGTCGAAGACGGCCGAGAAGGCGCCGGGAGCGAGGAGGCCGCGGACGGGATGGTGCCAGCGCGCCAGAGCTTCGAATCCGATCACCGCCCCCGAGAGCAGGTTGATCTTCGGCTGGTAATGGGGCTCGAGGCCGCCGCCCCCGTCGAGGGCCGCGCGCATCTCGCGGGTCATCGCCACCCGCTCCTCAATGTTCGCCCGCAGGGCCGGCACGAACAGCGTCGCGCGGTTCCGCCCCGAGGCCTTGGCGGCGTAGAGGGCGAGGTCCGCGTTGGTGAAGAGGTCGGCCGAGTTCCCGGCATGGTCGGGGTAGAGGGCGAGACCGAGGCTCGCCCGCGGCGCCACGATCCGCCCGCTGATCGGCATCGGCGGGTGCAGGACGTCGAGGATGCGCTCCGCGAGGTCGTGGATGCGGGGTCGCCCCGCCGCATCGCGGCCGGTGCAGATCACGACGAACTCGTCGCCCCCGAGGCGCGCCACGAGGTCGTCCGGTTCGATCACGCCGCAGAGGCGCAGGGCGACCTCCTTGAGCAGGGCGTCCCCGGAATCGTGCCCGAGGGTGTCGTTGATCTCCTTGAAGGCGTCGAGGTCGAGAAGGATCAGGCCGACCGCAGCGGCTTGGGCTTCCGCCCGCGCCAGGGCGGTCTCCAGGGTGGCCTGGAACAGCGCGCGATTGGGCAGGCCCGTAAGCACGTCGTGATGGGCGGCCGAGCGGATCTGCGCCTCGGCGGCCTTGCGGCTCGTGATGTCCACGAGGCTGGAGACGTGACAGGCGATGCCGTCGATCTGGACGCACTCGATCGAAAGGAGCACGTCGCGACGCTCCCCGGTGAGGACGACGATGCTCGCCTCCCAGTCGCGGATCGCCTGGCGCCGGTCCAGCACCGCCTGCATCCGGCGGCGGTCGGCGCCAGCGAGGAAGTCGCGGTTCGCGTAGTTCGCCAGGGTGTCGCCGGGGGCGAGCCCGAAGAACTGGACGCCGGCATCGTTGGTGCTGACGATCTGCCCGTTGGCCGCCCGGGAGACCACGATCGGCACCGGCACGGCCCGGAACATCGTCTCGAACAGCTCCCGGCTCTCCGCGAGTTCCAGGCTCGCCCTGCGTTCCACGTCGGCCGCCGCCCATTCCAGGCGGCGCAGGCGGTTCGACCGGGCGATGTAGAGCAGGACCGTCAGGTGGCCGAGGACGAGCTCGATCGCCAGGGCGAGGCTCACCTCGCCGGGGGATCGCATGGCGAGGAAGCCCCACAGCAGGACGAGGGCCGACACACTGCCGGTGACCGCTGTCCGAATGAAGCTCAGGGGCACGACGAGCATGAACGCGGTCGGCACCAGCAGCGCCGCCAGGACCGGGATTTCGGGGCGCGCCACGCAGAGGGCGCCGAGGCCCAGGCTCGCGGCGGCCTGCCACGGGAGGAGCCATCGCTGCAGCTGCGCGAAGTCCTTGACGGACCGCAGGGCGACCAGACCGCCGAGCGTCGCCGCCACGAGGCCGAGATGCGTGACCAGCATCGCCCGCATCCCGCTGCGGGCCTCGATCAGGCTGAGGTCGTCGACGAGGAGCAGGAGGTCGATCGCCAGGGAGGCGCACAGGACCGCCCGCGTGTGGCGCAGAATCCTGGGGAGCCGCTCCGCCCGGAACGCCGTTTCGTGGGCACGGGAGGCGAATGCGCCCGCAGGAGTGATGAGCCGTTCGGTCGTCATGACGCCCGACCGTGACACGCAAAGATCGCGCAGGGGTTAAGAGCGCCTGGCCTGGGCTTTTATTTCACCGCGCGCGGCCCGCGTGCCGTCAGGGCCCGCAGCGCGCCCCGCATCGTGCGCACATCCTGCTCGGTCATGGCCATGCGATGAAGCATGTCGCGCATGTTGCGGGCGATGATGTCCCGCTTCTCCGGCGGATAGAAGCCGGCGGCCGCCAGGCTGTCCTCCAGCGTCGTGAAGAGCGAGGCCATCGCCTCACGGGTCGCGGGCGGCGACAGCATCTCGCCGGTGAAGGGCAGCACGGAGAGACCGGCTGCCCGGCGCCACTCGTAGCTCATGAGCAGCACCCCCTGGGCCAGGTTCAGGGAGGAGAAGCGGGCATCGACCGGGAAGGTCACGATGGCGTCGGCGCGGGAGACCTCGTCGTTGTCGAGGCCGGAGCGCTCCCGTCCGAACAGGATGCCGACCCGCTGGCCGGCGCGGCCCATAACGTCGCGCATGGCCTCGTCGGGCGCGAAGACCCGCTTCATCTGACCGCGCTCGCGCGCCGTCGTCGCCAGCACGTAGTGCAGGTCGGCGATCGCCTCGCCGAGGGTGTCGTAGACCACCGCGCTGTCGAGGATGTGGGTGGCGCCCGAGGCCGCCTCGCGCACGCCCTTCTTCGGCCAGCCGTTCTTCGGCGCCACCAGGCGGAGCTCCGACAACCCGAAATTCGCCATGGCCCGGGCGGTCATGCCGATGTTCTCGGCCAGTTGCGGCTGGACCAGGATGATCACGGGCCCGGCGGGGGATGGGGCGGGTTCGGCCGCCGCGGCGCCGGTGGTCACGGGGTCGGTCGTTGCGGGATCGGTCGGCATGGGATCGGGCATGTGCGGGTCGGAGCTCATTCGCGCCGTCTTGCACGAGGCGGGCGCGACGGCCAAGCGCCGCCGGCCCGGGGAGGCCCGAGCGGACTCAGATCTTTCCGTCGAGGCCCATCTGGTAGTATTTGTGGATGATCTTGTCCTGGTTCTCCAGGAGCCAGTCGATCGAGGGCTCGTTGGTCATCGCCTTTCGGATCGCCTCGGTCATGCCCCGGCGCTGGATGTCGAACAGCGCCTTGTGGTCGACGGTCTCGGCCTCGATCACGCCGGGGCTCAGCCAGACCGAGCAGATGATGCCGAGGTCGTTGGCCTTCTCCTTCGGGATGTAGCCGGCCCGCACCGCATCGAGCACGCCGTTGGCGATGGCGAACTGCACCGTGCCCATCAGGATCGAGGTGTACTTGCTCTCGGTGACGCTCACCTTCGAGACGCAGAGCGTGACGGGGCGCACCATGATGTCGGTGTTGAGGAGCGCGAAGACGCGGCTGTGGCCGACGACCTGATCGCCCGTGAGGGTGGCGAGGGCGGTGCCCACCGGACCGTCGAGTTCGCCGATAATCACCTCGGGCTCGGACGCCGTGTTCGGCGGTCCGCCGGCGACCAGGGCCTCGCCGGCGCGAAGGATGATGCGTTCACTCATGGGGCTCTCTCAGGACAGCGGAGGACAGGACGGCGGGGGCTGTGCCGCGTGGCGGGCAGATTCCGCGTGTCGGCGTCAATGTCCAGCCCCATGGCCGCATGGGGCCCCGCCGCGCCTTCGGACGCCGTCCGCGCCGCCCGGGTCGTACGTGGCCCGCGGCCGATCCACAGGGCATCGGGGATGCGGGCGACCGTCGTGGATCGCAGTAATTCGACCTTAAGGCTCGCCATGCATCGTTGAGCGATACGGGACCTCTTCATCGGCTGTTCGTCAGGACATCAGAGGAACCGCCCCGTCGGAGCGTGATGGCAAGGCCAAGCGACCCGCAACATCAGAATGCGATCGGTTTCGGCACTCCCATGTCCTGCGGCGCCAAGAAAACAGGCTGGGTAAGCCGCTTTCGCCGATCTTCGAGCGGCGCGACGGCAGTCGAGTTCGCCCTCGTCATGCCGCTCTTCATACTGGTGTTCGTCGAAATTCTTCAGGGTGGCCTGTACGTCTTCTGCTACGCGGCCCTGGAAAAGGCGACCGCCGATGCCAGCCGGACGATCATGATCGGCGCGCTGACCGATACGGCCTCCACCGCCAACGGCTTTCGCAGCTCGGTGGTCTGCGCCAACCTGATCGCCGGCCTGTCCTGCAACAACATCGTCACCAATCTGCAGACCACCACCCTGACCGGGTCGGGCGGCGGCTACTCGGTGTTCGTCAGCCCGGACGAGAAGAGCCTCGTGCCGGTGCCGATGAACAACAGTCAGACGGCGTACTGCACCGGCGCCCCCGGCACCTACGGTTACCTCCAGGTCTTCTACGCCGTCCCGGTGTTCAGCCCGGTCTGGATCGCCCTGAAGCTGGGCACGACCTGGAACGGGACCTCGGTCGTGTTCGCCCGGGCGGCGGTGGCGTTCCGGAACGAGCCGTTCACCACCGCCAGCGTCTCGACCGGGTGCTGACGCCGCCATGAGCCGCCAGACCCTCAAGCGCTTCGGACGGGACGGGCGCGGCATCGCCATCATCGAGTTCGCGCTGATCCTGCCGCTGCTGCTCACGCTCTCGGCGGTGACCTTCGATCTCGTCCGCTACGTCATCTACATGCGCAAGCTCGAGCTCGCCGCCAGCACCCTGGCGGATCTCGTGGCGCGCAACGACACGGGCAAGATCACCCAGACCGACATCCTCGCGATCTCCCGATCCCAGCTGGTCATGTTCCCGGAGGCCATGTCCGCCGCCAAGGACGCCAACGTCTCGGTCTGGACCCTGCTGAGATGGTCGCTGTCGGGGGTGCAGTTCACCCCGACCGTCGCCGGTTGCACGTCCAACTGTACCTATACGCCGAAGGTCGTCTGGACGTCCGGCCAGAAGCGCTCCTGCACGACACCGCCCGTCGCGGCGCCCAATACGGCCGGACCGAGTCCCACGACGCTGCCCAGCGACACGTTCGGCCCCGGCTTCCTCGTCGTGGCCGACGTGGTCTTCAGCTACAAGCCCCTCATCCTCCAATCCGTCGTCGGCTCGATCGACATCGCGAAGTCCTTCTATTTCGCGCCGCGCTACGTCACGGCCATCACCTTCGATCCGAGCGGCGGGAGCACCTCCGCCAATGCCTGCCCCTGACCCCGAGGCCTGTTCCATGCACGCCGACTCCACGCATCCCGTCTCTCCGCCAGGGCGCCTGCTGCGGCGCCTGCGCGATGAGACGGGCGGCAATGTCCTCATGGTCTTCGCCCTGGCGCTGATCCCGCTGATCGGCCTGACCGGGCTCGGCGTCGATTACGTCCGCGGCATCAACTACCGCACCCATTTCGACCGCGCGGCCGACGCGGCCACCATCACCGCGATCGCGACGGCCCGCGATTACATCTCCACCAACCCGAAGAACGAGGCGGACCCCACCGCCTCGGCCCTGGCGCTCGCCAAGACCCGCGGGCTGGCGGCCTTCCAAGTCAATGCCGGCGCGATGCTCAAGAGCCTGCCGCTGGTCCCGGACCTCACGGTCACCCGCACCGCCGGGGTCATAACGGCTCGGGCGACATACGCCTCGAGCTTCAACTCACCCTTCAGCAAGGTCCTGGGCGATCTGAAGGCGATTCAGGTGTCCGGGAAATCCACGTCCAGCCTCACCTTGAGCAACTACGTGGACTTCTACCTGTTGCTCGATACGTCCGGCTCGATGGGTTTCCCGACCTCCAGCGCGGCGCAGACGCAGTTCGCCAAGCTCAACCCCGACATGAAATCCGGCGGCCCGAACAATTGCGCCTTCGCCTGCCATTTCCCCGGCTGGCAGGGCTTCGCGATCTCCAAGCAGAACAACATCGAGCTTCGGATCGCGACCGTCAGCAACGCCGTCCAGGGTCTTATCGCCAAGGCGAAGACCAACGCGACCCTGGTCAACCAGTACCGGGTCGGGCTCTATCCCTTCGTGAGCAATCTCGAAACCGCGGCCGACGTGACGGCCGATCTGGATTCGCTCAAGACCATCAATCTCGAAAACTACATGGATATCGGCAATTCGTCCGTGCCACGCGGGAGCGGCGGCACGCATTACGAGAACGTCTTCCCGATCATCAACAACAAGATCACCAGCGTCGGGGACGGGCTCAGTGCCAAGCGGGCGCTGCCGTTCGTGTTCGTGATCACGGATGGGATGGACAACAACCAGTATTACTTCAATTCGACCGGTTGGACCGGATCCCAGGCGAGGCTCCTCGATCCCTCGCTGTGCAAGCCCTTGAAGGATCGCGGCATCACCATCTCGATTCTCTACATTCCGTACATCCCGATCTCGCCGGCGAACCACCCGGATCAGGTGGTCACGAACGAGAACCTCCTCGTGAACACCCTGATTCCGGGCGTGCCCGCCACGCTGCAGAACTGCGCCTCGTCGGGCTACTTTCGCACCGCGAACTCGGCGAGCGAGATCCAGGAAGCGCTGAACGCCATGTTCGATCAGGCGACCCGGAAGGCGCGCCTCGTCGCCGGTCCCTGACAGGCCAAAAGGTTTGTCATGCGCCGGGAGGGAGCCGCCTGCTTCCGCCCCGGAAGCGCGCGGGCTAAGAGCGGCGCAGGTTCGGCATCCGCCTTGCGTGGCGCCGGACATCCTGGCTCAGGAAGGTGTGCTGCAGATGGACAAGATCAAGGTTGCGAACCCGGTCGTCGAACTCGACGGCGACGAGATGACCCGGATCATCTGGAGCCAGATCAAGGACAAGCTGATCCACCCCTACCTCGATCTGAACCTGGACTATTACGACCTCGGCGTCGAGCACCGCGACGCCACCAACGATCAGGTCACCGTCCAGGCCGCCGAGGCGATCAAGCGTCACGGCGTCGGCGTGAAGTGCGCCACCATCACCCCCGATGAGGCCCGGGTGAAGGAGTTCAACCTGAAGGAGATGTGGAAGTCGCCCAACGGCACGATCCGCAACATCCTCGGCGGCGTCATCTTCCGCGAGCCGATCATCTGCAAGAACGTGCCCCGCCTCGTGCCGGGCTGGACCCAGCCCATCGTGGTCGGCCGCCACGCCTACGGCGACCAGTACAAGGCCACCGACTTCAAGGTGCCGGGCAAGGGCCGCCTGACCATCAAGTTCGAGGGCGAGGACGGCACGGTCATCGAGAAGGAAGTCTTCAAGTTCCCGAGCCCCGGCATCGCCCAGGCGATGTACAACCTCGACGACTCGATCCGCGACTTCGCCCGCGCCTCGATGAACTATGGCCTGAACCGCAAGTACCCGGTCTACCTCTCGACCAAGAACACCATCCTGAAGGCCTATGACGGCCGCTTCAAGGACCTGTTCGAGGAGGTCTTCCAGAACGAGTTCAAGGCGAAGTTCGATGCGGCCGGGATCACCTACGAGCACCGCCTGATCGACGACATGGTGGCCTCGGCCCTCAAGTGGTCGGGCGGCTACGTCTGGGCCTGCAAGAACTACGATGGCGACGTGCAGTCCGACACCGTGGCGCAGGGCTTCGGCTCGCTCGGCCTGATGACCTCCGTGCTGCTTACCCCCGATGGCCGGACCGTCGAGGCCGAGGCCGCCCACGGCACGGTGACGCGCCACTACCGCGAGCACCAGAAGGGCAAGGAGACCTCCACCAACTCCATCGCGTCGATCTTCGCCTGGAGCCGTGGCCTCGCCCACCGGGCCAAGCTCGACGACAACGCGGCGCTCGCCACGTTCGCCACGACCCTGGAGACCGTCTGCGTCGACACCGTTGAGGCCGGCTTCATGACCAAGGACCTCGCCCTGCTCGTCGGCCCCGACCAGCGCTGGCTCTCGACCACGGGTTTCCTCGACAAGGTCGACCAGCACCTGAAGGCCGCGATGGCCTGAGCGGGCTTCGGCGGAGCCCGAGGGCCGACGTCGTAGCGCGGACGCATCGTCTGCGATGGACGCTGGATCATACGGTCCAGCGTCCGCGGATGGGTGCGCGCCTCTCTCTGTTGCGGGGTCCTCACCGTTCCCCGCTCTGGGTCGGGGGGGCGTCTGCCCGCGCGCGGCATCCGGTGAAAACCCGCGCTCAGCACCCCGTCATCCCGGGGCCGCGCAACGGAGCCCCACATCAGGAAACGTGGGCCTTACAGGACTTCATCCCGTGAGCGGCTTCTGGAATGGCACGCTGCCGGCGCGCCCCGTCGGGTCCGGTCTTACCTGCGGTACCCCGGACTGACGGCGCGGCGCCATCGGCGATCGCCCCGACCGCACGGGAGGGAGCGTTGAAACCGTCAGCGCTCGAGGCGTCCATCCAACGCCCGAGCCCCGTCGGGTCGGACGGTCGATACCACCCGGCACGCCTCGACCCAGGTCATCCTCAGGACGCGTGCCGCGCGGCGTCCGCGTTGCGCTTGCGGGTGGCGGCGCCCTTCTTGGCGGAGGCGGAGCGCTCTTCCGCCGTGCGGCTGGCCGAGGCCTTGCCGCCGACCGCGCCGCCGCGATGGGCCGCGGGATGGCGGGTCGCCTTGCCCCGCCCGGAGCCGCCGGGCTTCTTGCCGCCGCCATCGTCCTTGTTGACGGTCGCCCAGGCCCGCGCCTCGGCGTCCTTCTCGGGCACGCCGCGCGCCTCGTAGGACTCGGCGATGTGCTCCGCCTTGCGGATCTGCTTGTCGGTGTATTTCGACTTGTCACCCTGGCTCATCGCGAATCCACTCCGCTGGAGGACCCGGGCGAGGCGTCAGCCGATCGCGACGGGCCCGTCGAGAACCGCCCGAACGCGGCGGACCAGGTCCGTCCGGCGGTAGGGCTTGTTCAGGAGATCGAACTCCGAACCCCCGGCATCGGTTCGCTCCAGGCTCGCCTCGGCGTAGCCCGTGGTGAGCAGGACCTTGAGGTCGGGCCGCCGGCGCTTGGCCTCACGTCCCAGGGCGATGCCGTTCATGCCGCCCGGCATGATGAGGTCCGTGAAGAGCAGGTCGATGGCGTTCCCGCTCTCCAGCACTTCGAGGGCCTCGCGGCCGTTCTGCGCCATCAGGGTGCTGTAGCCGAAATCCCGCAGGATGGTGCGGGCGAGCTCGGCCACGTCCTCCCGGTCGTCGACGATGAGGATCGTCTCGGTGCCGGACCCCTCCTGGGGGCCGACCGCGGCCGGCGCCGCCTCGAACACCGCGGTCTCGGTGGCCGGAAAGGACAGGCGCACCACGGTTCCCGCCCCCAGGACGGATTCGATGCGGGCGGCGCCGCCCGACTGCTTGGCGAAGCCGTAGACCATCGACAGGCCGAGGCCGGTGCCCTTGCCCTCCTCCTTGGTGGTGAAGAACGGATCCATGACCCGGGCCAGGACATGGGCCGGGATGCCGCTGCCGGTATCGCTCACGCTGATGGTGACGTAGCGGCCGGGGGCCAGGGGACCGTCGACCTCGCCGGTGATGACGTGGTTCTCGGTCCGCACCGTGAGACGGCCGCCCTCCGGCATCGCGTCGCGCGCGTTGATGAAGACGTTGAGGAGGGCGACCTCGGCCTGGTTCGGGTCGACCCGGCAGTTCCAGAGGTCGGGGCTGAGGTCGAAGTCGAGGGAGACGGTCTCGCCGAGGGTCCGGCCGGCCATGTCGGCCATGCCCTGGACCAGGGCGTTCAGGTTCACCGAGCGGCCTTCGAGGCGCTGCTTGCGTGCGAAGGCCAGGAGCTGCTGCGTCAGGGTCGTGGCGCGCTCGGCGGCGGTGCGGATGTTGTCGGTGGCCCGGCGCAGGCGGTTGCGGTCGGCGCTCGGATCGTCGAGGCCGGCGCCCAGGATGTCGACATAGCCGACGATCACCTGCAGCAGGTTGTTGAAGTCGTGCGCGATGCCGCCGGTGAGCTGGCCGAGCGCCTCCATCTTCTGGGCCTGGCCCAGGGCCTCCTCGGCGTCGCGCCGGCGCGAAACGTCCAGCTGCGAGGCGAAGAAGTACACCAGCGTTCCGCCCGCGTCGTAGATCGGCGAGACGAAGAGCGCATTCCAGAACGGCGTGCCGTCCTTGCGGTAGTTGACGATCTCGGTGGCGACGTTCTCGCGGGCCGCGATCGCCCGGGCGAGTTCGCGCACCGCCCCCCGATCGGTGTCCGGCCCCTGGAGGAAGCGGCAGTTGCGGTCCAGCACCTCGTCGCGGCGGTAGCCGGTCATCTCCAGGAAGGCGTCGTTGGTGAAGATGATCGGATTGTCCGGCAGGCGCGGGTCGCTCACGACCATCGGCATGCGCGAGGCGGCCACCGAGGCGAAGAAGAAGGCCGCTTCCGGGCTGATCGGGGATCGGATCGGGTCCTGCGCGAGCGCCCCGTTCGGCGGCATCTTGGGCGTGTCGATCATCGTCGCGCTATCACATCGGCGGGGCTTCGCAGGCGAGCCTGGCAGGTCGCCCCTTACACGGGTCAAACTCCCGGCGCCATCATCGTTCCCTGTGCCGGCCCAGGCATCTCACCGTCGGCATGACGATTCAGCGAGGACCGGCCGCGCGTCACGAGACGCGCGGCCGGTCGGAGGGTCAGCGCTGCTCGGTCTCGAAGCGGACGCTGTTGACGTTGGCCCGCTCGAAGGCCTGCATCACGTGCTGGTAGGAACGCTCCCCGTCGCTGGCTTCGACGCCCTCGACCTCCTCGGGCTTCAGGACGAACATCAGCATCGAGCGTCCGGTGACCTCGTAGGTCGCGCCGATCGGCTTGCTCACCACGTCCTGGCTGTCGGGCAGGTTCGTGTCGAGGAGCCGCGTCCAGCCGACGCCGCCCACCGATTCCGGCAGGGTGAACGACACGAGGTCGTGGTAGGCGTTGTAGAGCAACAGCAGGGTGGCATCGCCGCCGCGTTGGTGGATGCCCGAGGCCTGGGCCCGGCCGTCGAGGAGCACCGCGATGGCGCGGGCATCGCCCTGCGTCCAGTTCTCCGGCGACATCTCCCCGCCGTCGGGACGCAGCCAGGTCACGTCCTTGACGCCGAACTCCTCGTCGTAGGCGCCCGTGAGGAATCGGCCGCGGGTGAGGATCGGGAGCGCCTCGCGCAGCAGGGTCAGGCGCTGCGTGAACTCGGCGAGATCCCGCTCCTCGGGCCCGACGGCCTCCCAGTCGAGCCAGGAGATCTCGTTGTCCTGGCAATAGGCGTTGTTGTTGCCGTTCTGGGTGCGGGCGAACTCGTCGCCCGCGAGCAGCATCGGGGTACCGCGGGAGAGGAGCAGCGTCGCCAGCATGTTGCGCATCTGGCGCAGGCGCACGGCGCGGATCTCCGGATCGTCCGTCGGTCCCTCGGCCCCGTAGTTGTTCGACAGGTTGTGCGAGTGTCCGTCGCGGTTGTCCTCGCCGTTCGCCAGGTTGTGCTTCTCGTTGTACGACACGGTGTCGTTCAGCGTGAAGCCGTCATGGGCGGTCAGGAAGTTCACCGAAGCCCAGGGCTTGCGCCCGCGCTTGTTGAACTTGTCGGCCGAGCCGGTGAGCCGGGCGGCGAGATCGGGCAGCATGCCCTCGTCGCCGCGCCAGTAGCCGCGCACGTCGTCGCGAAAGCGGTCGTTCCACTCGGCCCAGCCCGGCGGGAAGCCGCCGACCTGATAGCCGCCCGGGCCGCAATCCCAGGGCTCGGCGATGAGCTTGACGCCGTTCAGCACCGGGTCCTGCCGGCAGGTGTCGAGGAAGCCGCCGCCCTCGTCGAAGCCGTGCGGCTCGCGGCCCAGGATGGTGGCGAGGTCGAAGCGGAAGCCGTCCACCCGCATCTCGGTGGCCCAGTAGCGCAGGGAGTCGGTCACGAGCTGCAGCACCCGCGGGTGCGACAGGTTGAAGGTGTTCCCCGTGCCGGTGTCGTTGATGTAGTAGCGCGGCTCCTTGGGCATGAGCCGGTAGTAGGAGGCGTTGTCGACGCCCTTGTACGACAGCGTCGGACCCTTCTCGTTGCCCTCGGCGGTGTGGTTGTAGACCACGTCCAGGATCACCTCGAGGCCGGCGCCGTGCATGCGCGCCACCATCTCCTTGAACTCGGAGAAGGCGAAGTCCGGCACGGCGGCGTAGCGCCGGGCGGGGGTGAAGAACGAGATGGTGTTGTAGCCCCAGTAGTTCACCAGTTCCTTCTCCTGCAGGTAATCGTCCTGCACGAAGGCGTGGACCGGCAGAAGCTCCACCGAGGTGACGCCGAGGCTCTTGATGTAGTCGAGCACCGCCGGCGTGCCGAGGCCCGCATAGGTGCCGCGCAGCTTCTCCGGCACCGCCGGGTGGAGCTTGGTGAAGCCCTTCACGTGGGTCTCGTAGAAGATGGTCTTCTCCCACGGCACGTGCGGCTTGCGGTCCCGGCCCCAGGTGAAGGCCGGGTCGATGACGCGGGAGCGGCGGGTGTAGGGCGCGGAATCGCGGTCGTCGAAGGTCAGGTCGTCGCCGGTCTCCATCTGGTAGCCGAACAGGGCCGGGTTCCAGGTGATGGAGCCGACGAGCCCCTTGGCGTAGGGGTCGATGAGCAGCTTGTTCGGATTGAAGCGGTGCCCGGCCGTCGGCTCGTAGGGGCCGTGGACGCGGTAGCCGTAGATGGTGCCCGGGCGCGCGTCGGGCAGGTAGCCGTGCCAGATCTCGTCGGTGTACTCGGGCAGCTCGATCCGCTCGATCTCGTTCACGCCGTCATCGTCGAACAGGCAGAGTTCGACCTTGGTGGCGTGGGCCGAGAACAGGGCGAAGTTCACGCCCAGGCCGTCCCAGTTCGCGCCGAGCGGATAGGGCGAGCCTTCCTTGATGCGCGAACGTTTAGCGCGGCCCTGCGGGCTTGAGCGGTCCGCGGGATTCGTCGTGTCGGCCATGTTCGCTCCGGGCGGTATCGGTGGGTGCGTCGAGACAGGGCGCTGCGCGACGCCCCGTCCTGGAAACCTGGACAGGAACGCTCACGCTTCGCCGGAAGGTCCGCCACGGGGCAAATCTTTTTGCATCGCACGGCGCGGTGCCCCGCAGCCGCTTCCACGGCGCGAGCGGTTGCGGCAAGACTACGAACGGCAAGACTGCGAACGGCAAGACTGCGAACATCAAGACTGCGAACACGGCGCGGCGGGGGCCGCCCGGGGCAAGGAGACCGGCGCATGACAGATCAGCCCTACGGCCTGCAGGCGATCGCCGATCGCTACCGGGTCAGCCTCGACGCCGTGCGCCACCTCGTCCAGGCGCTCGAAGCGGGCCACGGCCGGATGGCGCAGTTCAACCATCCCGAGCTCGGCGGCTTCGGCCAATGGTCGGGCGCGGGCATGACCATGATCGGCGACATGTTCAACGCCGAGCTCAAGGCCCGGGTGGACGCCCTCTGCACCGCCCTCGCCGCCGCGCTGCCGGCCGGCGCCTGGTCGGAGGTGCCGCGCGGCGCCGGGGCGCCCTGGCCTCCCGAATGGGGGGCACCGGCCACCGCCGGATCGAAGAACGGGATGCGCTACGCCTATTTCCCGGTCCAACGGCGTCTCGTGGTCGAATCGGAGGGGCGGGCTGCGATCTACGACACCGCCGATCACGCCATCAGCGGCGTCTCGCAGCAGCAGGGCAGCGCGACGAGCCTGCGCTTCTCCGGCCCCGGCGGCCCCGTGGACCTTGCCAGCCTGAAGCGCCTCGACGAGGCCGAGCGCGGCGAGGCCCGCCCCTTCGCCCCCGAACCCTTCGCCCCCGAACCCGTCGCCCCCGAACCTTTCGCGCCCGAACCCTTCGAGCCCGGTCATCCGGGCGCCGAGGCGTCGCATCCGGGCAGCGCCGGGCCGGTGGGCGGCAGCGACGTGCTCTCGACGATCGAGCGCCTGTCGGAGATGCGCCGCAAGGGCATCCTCACGGAGGGCGAGTTCACCGCCAAGAAGGCCGAGCTGCTCGCGCGCCTCTGATCGCCAGGCTCCGAACGACGCGGGCCGGATCGCCCGGGGGCCGGCTGCGTTGGCCTGGAACCGGTGCCGCGCGCAGGACGCGGATCGCGGCAGAGATTCCGCAAGGCTGATGGCTCGACCCCGCGACCTCCTCGACGTCACAACGATCTATCACGAGCCCGCCGTGCCGGATTACCCGCGCGGGCGGGAAATCCTGGACCGGTTTCCGGAGGCCGACCGCATCGTCGTCCCCTCGCACTGGAACATCCCGAGTCTGCACGGCAATGCCGGCTCGGTGGAGGATTGGGTGCGGATCAAGCGCTCCACCCTGGTGCTGGGGGTGAAGAAGGGCCTCGCCATGCGGCCGAACGGGCGCAGCGCCCACTTCATCGCCCCCTCGACCTCCAACGGCTGCGCCATGGCCTGCGCCTACTGCTACGTGCCCCGGCGCAAGGGCTTCGCCAATCCGATCTCGCTCTTCGTCAACGTCGAGGCCGTGGCCGCCGCCATCGCGCGCCACGCCGCCCGCCAGGGGCCCCTGCCCGAGCCCGACACGATCGATCCCGCCCTCTGGGTCTACGACCTCGGCGAGAACGGCGACCTCTCGGTGGACGCCATGGTGAGCGAGACGGTGCGGGATCTCGTGGCGCTCTTCCGGGACATCCCCAACGCCAAGGCGTCCTTCGCCACCAAGGCGGTGAACCGCGATCTCCTGGCCTACGACCCCCAGGGCAAGACCCGGATCCGCTTCTCGCTCATGCCCGAGCGCATCGCCCGCATCGTCGACGTGCGGACGGCACCGATCCCCGAGCGCATCGCCGCCATCGACGACTTCGTCGCCGCCGGTTACGAGGTCCACGTCAACTTCTCGCCGGTCATCCTCTACGAGGGCTGGGAGGCCGATTGGGCGGCCCTGTTCGCCGCCATCGACGGCGCGATCGGCCCGGCGGCCCGGGCGCAGCTCAAAGCGGAGATCATCCTGCTGACCCACAACGCCGACCTGCACGCAGTCAATCTCGGATGGCACCCCAAGGCCGAGGACCTGCTCTGGCGGCCGGACATCCAGGAGGCGAAGGTCTCCGAGGGCGGCGGCGCTAACCTGCGCTACCGCACCGGCTGGAAGGGTCAGTGGCTCGCCCGCTTCAAGGCCCTGCTCGCCGAGCGCATGCCCTACTGCACGGTGCGGTACGCGTTCTGAAGGGGCCGGCGGCCCGGCCACCGTCCGCCGCCCCCGCTGGTGTGCCGCTTCGCCTCACCCCCAGACCATCTCGCCCGTGGCGACCTTGGCGCCGATGTCGAGGGCGATGTCCATGCCGAGGCCCGGGAAGCGGGCCAGCATCGCGGCCTTCAGCGCGGCGGCATCCCCGCCCGCCGCGAGGGCCTCCTCGAAGGCCAGGAGGTAGCTTCGGGTGAAGGCGAGGGCCGAGCCGTCGGTGGCGGCCTCGACCGCCAGATGGCCCGGCACGACGACGGACGGCGCACGCGCGGCGATCCGGTCGAGTTCGGCGATCCAGGCGGCGCGGGCCTCCGGGCTCGGCGTGTCGGCGGTCCAGACGTGGACGCCGGAGAAGATCAGGACTCCGCCGAACACCGCGTTCAGGGCCGGGACGAACAGGGTGCGGCGGTTGGGCAGGCCCATGGCGGGCACGATCTCGACGGTCTCTCCATCGACCGACAGGGCAGCGCCGTCGAAGGGCGTGGGCATGACCACGTCGGCCCGCGTCCCCGGACCCTCGGCCCCCAGCTGCGGGCCCCAGGCGGCGATCTTCGCATCGACCGTGCGGGCGATGGCCGACACGGTGGCGGAGGCAGCGAGCACCCGGGCCTCCGGAAAGGCCTCGCAGAGGGGTTTCAGCCCGAAGTAATAGTCCGGGTCCGACTGGCTGACATAGATCGTCGTGAGGCGCTTGCCCGTCGCCGCGATCGCCGCCGCGACGGCTCGACCGTCGGAGACGGTGAAGCCGCCGTCGATCATGATCGCTTCGGTCGGCCCCTCGATCAGCACCGGGGCGCGGAAGAACCCCTTCGGGCCGGCGGGAAAGTGCGTCCAGGCGAGCCCGGGTCCGGCCAGCCCGGTCAGCGGCATCGCGATGGTCGGGCCAAGCCCGGTCTGCATCGGCGTTTCCTCCATCATGGTGTTTCTCCCGATCCGGCGCGAAGCTCGGCCGCCAGTCTGTCCCGGTCGCCGAAGAGGATGCCGCTCGGCAGGCGTCGGGCGCCTTCCTCGTCCGCGAGGACGAGGGCGGGGACGCCCCGGGCCCCGAACCGGGCCGCCATCCGAACGGCGGCCTCGATCCGATGCCGGGTCGCCTCGCGCAGTTCGGGGTCGGGCTCCTCCAGCCGGCCGGCGGCCTCCGCGAAGCCGGCGCCGGCGAGCACGTCCGCAACCACGGTGCGATCCGCAGTGTCCCGGCCCGCGACGTAGCGGGCCTGCTGGAGCGCCTGCAGGCCTTCGAGCTCACGGCCGGGTCGGGTCAGTCCGATCGCGACGAGGCCGAGGGTGGCGGCGGCCGAATCGAAGGCGGCGCCGGGCGTCCGGAAGATCAGGGCGCGATAGGCGTCGCTGAACGGTTGCCCCGTCTGGTCCGTAATGCGCTGGTCGTTCTGCCAGACATAGTCCGCGAAGGCGGGATCCATGGGCTGGCCGCCCTCGCCCGCGAACAGGCCCGTGGGCGCGAGGTCCAGCGCGACCGCCCCCGACTGGGCGATCCAGGCCAACGCGGGAGCGGCCCCGTAGCACCAGCCGCACAAGGGATCGAACAGAAAGGTCAACCGCATGGACCTGGACCTGCTTTGTGGCTGCGCGCGCCGCGAATCATCTGAATTAACCGATAAAATTCAGATGAGACGTCATTTAGCGCCAGACTTTCCGCAAGACGAGTCCAATTTTTGGACTGGGTCACCCGACCCCTGCGCGGCGGCCCGGTCTCCGGGTTCACCGAACCGGGGCCGGCGGCGCCACGGATGTCCCGACGCCCGCCTAAACTCAGCGCAGAGCGCGCCGATCAGGTCCTCACCGCAGCGCTCGCCGGCCCTATGCAGGATACCGTGGCCGGCGGTGGGGGCGAGGATGACGATGGTGCCGCCCGCGAACAAAGCCGGGCGACGACAACGACGCGACGATGTGCGGTGCTGCCGAGCCTGTAAGACAGACGGCGGGGCGCGCCGTCAGTCTTGGGAGGGTGGGTGAAGCCCTGTCATTTCGAACAGGACGGAAGCCATGGCGATGCGCGGAGAACGCTGGGCGTTCTCGCACGAGCCGAATGTCGGACGTCAGGATCTGGCGGAGGGAGCGGGATTCGAACCCGCGATACCGTTTCCGGTATACACACTTTCCAGGCGTGCGCCTTCAACCACTCGGCCACCCCTCCGGTCCCGTCGCCGCGTCTCGCAGCCGCCGGGGCGGCCGGGCTTCGCGATCGCGCCGGGAGGCGTCCTGTACAAGCCGCATGGACGGCGTGCAAGCCTCGGAACGGCAAAGCTGACGATTCCCGTGCGATTTCCCCGCCGAGGGCACCCGCCCCTCGGGGGTCGCGGCGCCGCGTTCTCAGATTCGCCGCTTTTGCAGCCGATGCGCGCAGGGCCAGGCTTCGGGAGTCGTGCTCCGCCGTGATCCGCTTCGACAACGTGACCAAGGTCTACCGGACGGACGGGCATCGCCGGACGATCCTGGAGCGCGTCTCCTTCACCCTGAAGCCGGGCACCAGCTACGGCATCCTGGGGATCAACGGCGCCGGCAAGTCGACCTCCCTGCGCCTCCTGGCCGGCACCGAGATGCCCACGAAGGGCCGCGTGGTCCGCACCACGCGCGTGTCCTGGCCCCTGGGCTTCGCCGGCGGCTTCCACCCGGCCATGACCGGGCGCGACAACATCATCTTCGTGGCGCGCATCTACGGCGAGGACCCGCGCAAGGTGCTGGAGTTCGTGGAGGATTTCTCGGAGCTCGGCAGCTACCTCGACGTGCCGATCCGGACCTACTCGTCCGGCATGGGCTCGCGCCTCGCCTTCGGCATGAGCATGGCCATCCCGTTCGACTGCTACCTCATCGACGAGGTCACGGCGGTGGGCGATGCCCGCTTCCAGAAGCGCTGCGAGGAGGCCTTCGCGGCCCGCCGGGAGAATGCCGACGTGATCATGGTCTCCCATGGCATGGACACCCTGCGCACCTGGTGCCAGCAGGGCATCGTCATCATCAACGGGCGGGCGATCGTCTACGAGAGCATCGACGACGCCATCGAGGTCTATCGCCGCCTGAACGCCTGAGTTGCGCCGGCGCGCCGGTGGCCACGGTTTTGCCGCGGCGGCGGTGCAAAGGGTGTACCCTGGCGGCGGGATGGCCGGACGACATGGAATACCGGGGCGCATGAGCATCGAAATCCGCAACCCGCAGGGTCAACCGCTGACCACGGCCGACCGCTCGAACGCGGTGGCCGAATCTCTGAAGCAGATCGCCCGCGTCTCGCGCTTCGCCGACCGCAAGAAGGGCATCCGCTCCTACCAGAGCCACGTGAAGACGGATCCGCTGATCCCGGTGCTCTTCCTGGTCTGCTTCCTGATCCCGACCCTGGCGGCCATCGCCTATTACGGCGTGATCGCGTCGGACCGCTTCGTGATCGAGTCGCGCTTCGCCCTGCGGCCGGCCCTCGGCAACGTCGACAAGGCCTCGCCCGATCAGGTCGGCACCAATTCCGGCTCCCCCATGAAGCAGATGGTGGCGCAGGACAGCCTGATCGCGACGAACTACATCATGAGCCGGCCGATGATCGAGGCCATCGAGAAGACCTACCCCCTGCGGGAGATGTTCTCCCGGCCCGGCATCGACATCCTCTCGCGCTTCGATCCCGAGAAGCCGATCGAGAAGCTGGTCAAGTACTGGCACGAGCGGGTCCACACCAAGATCGAGTCCGGATCGGGCATCATCCTCCTGTCCGTGAACGCCTTCGATCCGCAGGATGCCCTCAACCTCTCGAACGCGATCCTGGCCGAGAGCGAGCGCATGGTGAACGCTCTCAGCGGCCGGGCCCGCGAGGACGCGGTGCTGGAGAGCCAGCGCGAGCTCAAGCGGGCCGAGGAGCGGATGCAGAAGATCCGCACCGAGGTGGCGGCCCTGCGCAACCGCGACGGCGTCCTCGACGCGCAGAAGACCAACGAGAGCAACCTGAAGGTCTTGTCGGAGCTGCGCACGGCCCGCATCAACCTGGCCGTCCAGCTCATCCAAGGTCAGCGCGACCTCTCGCCGGAGACCCGCCGCATCCAGGACATGAAGGCCCAGATCAAGGACCTCGACGACAACATCGCGCGGATCGAGCGCCAGTCGGCCAGCGAGGATCCGGAACAGCGCCGTATCCTGGCGAACGCCCTCACCCGGTTCGAGGCCTACGACGCCGACCGGGCGGATGCGGAGAAGTACTTCGCCAAGGTGCTGGCCGCGAACGAGCGGGCGCGGATCATCGCGGAGCGCCAGATCGAGTTCTTCAGCATGATCGTCGAGCCGGTGAAGCCCGAATCCTCCCAGGAGCCCCGGCGCCTCTTGATGATCAGCCTCATCGCCGGTGGTGCCGGACTGGTGTTCGCGCTCGCGGTGGTCACCCGCAAATACTTCGCCTGACGCGGTATTTCCGCTCAGGCGGGGCGGCGGACGGCCTGGCGTTAACCCTTCGCTAACCCTGTGCTCGGCAAATCTTGCCGAGCCCCCGACCCTCGGGGGCAGCGAGGGTGACGATGAGCGAGACGGCTGCCGGCGCGCCGGCTCCGGCGGGAGGGGCCGGGGGGAGCCTCGCACAGTTCGCGAGCTTCGCGATCCCGAACCGGGCGAACCTGAACGCGCTCTCCAAGCGCACGGACCTGTTCTTCGCCACCGCCGTGATGGGCATCCTCACGGTGCTCATCTTCCCGCTGCCGGCCTTCCTGCTCGACCTGCTGCTCGCGGTCTCGATCATCATCTCGGTGCTGATCATGATGACCGGGCTGTTCATCGACAATCCGCTCGAGTTCACGGTCTTTCCGACCCTGCTCCTCGTGGCGACGCTGCTGCGCCTCGCGCTGAACCTCGCCTCCACCCGCCTCATCCTCGGCCACGGGCACGAGGGCACGGCGGCCGCCGGCCACGTTATCGAGGCCTTCGGCAACTTCGTGATGGGCGGCAACTTCGTCATCGGAATCATCGTCTTCGCGATCCTGATCATCGTGAACTTCGTCGTCATCACGAAGGGATCGGGCCGCATCGCCGAGGTCGCCGCCCGCTTCACCCTCGACGCGATGCCCGGCAAGCAGATGGCCATCGACGCCGACCTCTCGGCGGGCCTCATCGACGAGAAGGTGGCCAAGGCCCGCCGCGCCGCCCTGGAGGAAGAATCCTCCTTCTTCGGCGCCATGGACGGTGCCTCCAAGTTCGTCCGCGGCGACGCGATCGCCGCGCTGCTCATCACCTTCATCAACGTAATCGGCGGCATCATCATCGGCGTCGCCCAGCAGGGCATGCCGTTCCTGGGGGCGGCGAAGTCCTACACCCTGCTCACCATCGGCGACGGCCTCGCCTCGCAAGTCCCTGCCCTCATCGTCTCAACGGCGGCCGGCATCCTGGTGTCCAAGGCGGGCGTGAAGGGCTCGGCCGACAAGGCCCTGGGCAAGCAGCTCGCGAACTACCCCAAGGCCCTGGGCATGTCCTCGGGCGTCATGGTGCTGATCGCCCTCCTGCCCGGCATGCCGATGCTGCCCTTCCTGGCGCTCGCCGGCGCGTCCGGCTACGCCGCCTGGCACTTCGCCAAGGTCGCCCGCGAAGCGCCGCCCCTCGACGCCGACGGTGCGCCGATGGACGCCTCGGCGGTGGCCGCCGCCGCGGCCGCCAAGGAGGAAACCGTTACCGACCTCCTGAAGCTCGACGACCTCAAGCTTGAGATGGGCTACGCCCTGCTCGCCCTGGTCAACGGCCCGGAGGGCCAGGACCGCCTGACGGACCAGATCAAGGCCCTGCGCCGCCAGCTCGCCGCCGAGCTCGGCTTCGTGATGCCCTCGGTCCGGATCCTCGACAACGTCCAGCTCGACGCGAACGCCTACGTGGTGCGGGTCAAGGAGATCGAGGCCGGCACGGGCCAGATCTTCCCCGGCCAGTTCATGGCCATGGACCCGATGGGCGGACAGGTGCAGCTGCCCGGCCAGCACATGCTGGAGCCGACCTTCGGCCTCCCCGCCACCTGGATCGACGCCTCCCTGCGGGACCAGGCCCAGCTCAAGGGCTACACCGTGGTGGACGCCGCCACGGTGGTCTCAACCCACCTCACCGAGATCATCAAGGCGCACGTCTCCGAGCTCCTGAACCATGTCGAGGTGCAAAAGCTCCTGCGCGAGGTCTCGAAGGAGCATGCCGAGCTCCTCAAGGAGGTGATGCCGAGCCAGATCGGCACCACCGGCATCCAGCGGGTGCTGCAGTTCCTGCTGGCCGAGCGGGTCTCGATCCGCGACCTCGGGGCGATCATCGAGGGCGTCGCAGAGGTGGCCGGGCACGTGAAGAACCCGCGCGACATCGTCGAGCACGTCCGCGCCCGCCTCGGCCGCCAGATCTGCGCCCAGTACCAGGGGCCGGACGGCATGCTGCCGATCATCACCCTGTCGCCGGCCTGGGAGCAGGCCTTCCTCGACTCGATCGCGGGCGAGCGCGACGAGCGCTACCTGGCGATGCAGCCCTCGAAGCTCTCGGACTTCGTCAACACGGTGCGCGACCGCTTCGAGACCGCCGCCCGCATGGGCGAGATGCCCGTGCTGGTGACCTCGGTCCAGGCCCGGCCCTTCGTGCGTTCGATCATCGAGCGCTTCCGGCGCGAGACGCCGGTGATGAGCCAGGCGGAGATCCATCCCCGGGCCCGGCTCCGGACCGTCGGCTCGGTCTGAGAGGCGACCCCGCGCCCCGGCGGTGAACCGGTCTCGCGGACCATCCGGGTTCGCCGCGCGCGCCTGTCGCGGTCGGCCCCGTCGCGGGGGTGACGCGGATCAGTCTGCCGCGCCGCAGAGGTAGAATTCCTCGACGTAGCCGTCCCGGAGCCAGAACAGGTTCCGCGATCGCCGCGTATAGCCGCCGGCGGCCCTGATGATCTCCGGGACGCGCAGCTGGCGGTCCGCCCGCAGGTTCATCGCCGAGGCCTCCTGATTGACCGAGTAGAAGGCCGGCGCGATCTCCTTGATGCGATCGATATAGGCCCGCCCGGTTGCCGGTGACATTTCCGGAATGGAATCCTGATTGATGACCAGGTCGAACCGGGCGGCGGGATCGTTGATCATCCACCAGGGCAGGACCTGGATCCGCTCCGGGCGTTCGCCGCTCAGGGAGACGGGCAGACCGCATCGGAGCAGGAAATAGCCCTGCAGCAGGTTCGTGTAGGGCAGGTCGTAGATCGTGTAGGTTCGATCACCGCCGGCGAGATAGGCGCACAGCCCGCCGAAGCCGCCACCGATCTCCGCGATGCGCCGGAAGGGTCCGAGCGTGTCGACCCGCCAGGCGGCGTAGGCATGCATGAAGGACTGCTCGGGAAAGGCGGACCCTTGCAGGGCCACGCCGAAGGGGGCTCCGATGGCGGGGAACGCCAACGGGAAGCCCAGGACCGCTTCCACCTCGGCAACGATGTCGAGCCATTCGAGGGGGGCATCGGTGCCGCCCTGCTCCGGCGACCGGACCGGACAGACGCCGACGGCCTCGCCCAGGCGCAGCAGGCGGTCGCACCACATGGCCGCATGCCGATCCGGCACGCTGCGGGCGCGGGCGGCCGTGCTCTTGCCCATGGCCAGGCCGTGGACGAGGTGCTCCTGGAACATGTTGGCGAGGAGATCCGCCAGCAGATCGGGATCGCGCTGCGCCAGGGCCGTCTTCAACCGCGTGTGGCCGGCGGTGAGCTGATCCCACATCCCGCCGGTCTTGCCGGGATCCGCGGCGGCGGAGACGTGCCAGGCCGTGATGATCCGTTCGCAGATCGCGCGGTCCGCCGCGCTCCGGGACGGCACCTCGAACCGGAAGGGCGGCATCGCCCCCACTGCCCGATAGGGGTAGCGGAACAGCTCCCGTCCCAGATCCGCCGTCATCGCCGCCACGATCTCGGTGGAGAGGGCGTGAATCCGTCCCTCGTGCCGACCGATGTTCAGGTAGTGGACCTCGGCGGACGGGCAGTACCCCGCCGCGATGGCTTCCTCGACGTCCCCGTGAAGCTCGAGATAGGTCGCCGAATCGAAATCCTTCGGCAGGAGGGCGAGCAGGTCCGGGCTCAGACCCGATCCGTCCGGTCCGGCGACGTGCCGGCGTCCTTCCGCTCGGCCGTGCTGCCGGTAGTGGTCCTCGGCGGACCGGATTTTCCCGTCCTGGATCGCCGTCGCCACGTCGGGATTGAGGCGCAGATATTCCGCGGCATCGAAATCCTTCGGCAGGTCGCGGTCCTCCGTCCCGCGGCCGAATTTCAGAAGCTGTCTCATCCCGGTCCTCCGGAGCGGACGAATCCGCGCGCGATCCGTATAGCGCAGCCAGCGATCCGTCGGGGAGTCGTCGACGCGAAAGCCCCGGGAGCGGGTCCGGATGTTCGCGCCCGAAGCCGGCCGTCGCGGACCGGGCGATGCGGGTTCGATCTCCCCTTACGAGGACGGATCAGACCGGCTTCTTCTCCATGCGGCGCTCGAGGGCATGGGCGTCGAGGCCGGGGGCGGTCAAGGGCGGCTCGGGGGCGGCCGCGTCGTGGGGCTCGTCCCGCAGGGCCGAGGCGAGGCGGTTGCGCTCGTAGAGAAGCACGACCACCACCGAGATCAGGAACGGGAGCCAAAAATAGAACAGCCGGAATACGAGCAGCGCGGCGATCACCGACGGCCGGGCGATGTCGGGCATCGCCACCACGAAGACCAGTTCGAACACCCCGAGGCCGCCGGGGGCGTTCGACACCAGGGCCGCCGAGAACGAGGCGAGGAAGACCGCGAGCACGACGAGGAAGCCGGGGTTCCCGGCCTCCGGCAGGGCGAAGTAGATGATGCCGGCGGCGCCCAGCAGCTCGAGCGGAGCGGCGATGAGCTGGCGGCCCATGATGCGCGGGCGGGGATATTCGAGCTTGAACTTGCGGATCGTGAGCGGCTTCAGGTGCAGCAGCGAGCCCGCGACGTAGAGGGCGACGAAGGCGAGCAGACAGCAGCCGAGGATGCGGGCGGTGGCGGGGTCGGTCAGGATCGCCGGCAGGTAGCCGTTGAGGCGCGTCAGGGTGTCGGGCAGGACGGTGAGCACGAAGCCGCCGAGCAGGATGGTGCCGAGGCCGAAGGTGAAGGAGCAGAGCGCCACCAGGACCGCGACCTGGGCCGCGGAGAGGCCCTTGGCGGTGTAGGCGCGGTAGCGCACCACGGCGCCGGAGAACACCGAGGCGCCGATATTGTGCGAGAGCGCGTAGGTCGTGAACGAGCAGACCGAGACGAAGAACCACGAGATGTGGCGCACGCCGAGATGCAGGAGCGCGATCCGGTCGTACCAGGCGAGCGCCGCGTAGGCGACGAGGGTCGAGAGGGCCGCGAAGAGGAAGCGGTGGATTGGAATCGCGGCGAAGCTGCCCTTGATCTCCGCCATGGAGATGCCGGCCAACTCCTTGTAGAGCAGGTAACCCGAACCGATCACGGCGGCGAGGCCGATGATCGGCCAGATAAAATCGCTGATCTTCTTCATGGTGGTCCGGACACGCCCCTGTTCGGGCCCTCCCTGCACGACGATGCGCGGCATCGCAAGCAAGGTTCCGCGCGGCCCCGGCAGGGATGGCTCATCCCACGGGATCATGACGGTTTCGTGCCGGTCGCCCCGCGGGGCGCCGGCACCCCGTCCGCCTCAGGCGCGGATGCGCGAGAGGCCGATACCGTCCATGGCGGCCTGGTCGCGGGCTGCTTCGGCGACGCGCTCGGCGGTGCGCTCCCGGTCGTCCAGGATCTCGATCTTCTTCAGGTCCTCGAAGGCCTCGCCGAGCTCGGCCTTGGCCTCGGCGAGCTGCCCCTCGAGGGCGGCGGCCGACTGGCGCATGTTGTCCCGGCGCGTGGCGGCGGCCCGGGCATAGGTCGGGTAGGCAAAATGGGCCGGATCGGTGATGCCGGCGCGGCTCTCCTCATGGGCGACCTCGCGGTCGAGCTCCATCGCCATGCGGGTGAAGTCCGCCTTCATCATCTCGATCTGCGTCACGCGCCGACGCTTCTCGTCGACCTGGAAGCGTCGCAGCCGGATCAACGTGTCACGGGATTTCATGGGCGGGTTCACTCCACGCAACGCACGGCTCGCCGGTGCGCGACCGGCCGCGCCCCGGGCCCGGCATCGGGAGATGGAGCCGGGGCGTCCTCTCAGGGCGCGCCGACGATCTCTGCCAGGCGACGGTAACCCTCGCCGATCGAAGTTGCTTCTTCCTTACCCTGACCCAGAAAAGCCTCCATTTCGGGCATCAGCGCGATCGCCTCGTCCACTTCCGACGAGGCGCCCGCCCGGTAGGCGCCCAGACGGATCAGCTCCTCCATGTCGGCGTAGGTGGAGAGCAGGCGCCGGGCCCGGCGCACCGTCGGCAGGTGCGCGGGGTCGCAGGCGCGAGGCATGGTGCGGGAGACGGAGCGCAGGACGTTGATCGCCGGGTAGCGCCCGCGCTCGGCGATGCCGCGCTCCATCACGATATGTCCGTCGAGGATGCCCCGGACCGCATCGGCCACGGGCTCGTTGTGGTCGTCGCCCTCGACCAGGACGGTGAACAGGCCGGAGATCGCCCCCTGCCCCGTCCCGGGCCCGGCCCGCTCGAGGAGCCGGGGCAGCTCGCTGAACACGGTGGGCGTGTAGCCCTTCGCGGTGGGCGGCTCGCCGGCCGCGAGGCCGATGTCGCGCTGGGCCATGGCGAAGCGGGTGATCGAATCGATCATGCACAGGACCTGTGCGCCCTGATCGCGAAAATACTCCGCCATCGCCAGGGTGACGTAGGCGGCGTTGCGGCGCATCAGGGCCGGCTCGTCGGAGGTGGCCACCACCACCACCGACCGGGCGAGGCCGGCGGCGCCGAGGTCGTCCTGGAGGAATTCCTGCACCTCGCGGCCGCGCTCGCCCACGAGGCCGATCACCGCCACGTCGGCGGCGGTGTAGCGGGCGAGCATCGACAGCAGCACCGACTTGCCGACGCCGGACCCGGCGAAGATGCCCATGCGCTGCCCGGCGCACATCGTCAGGAAGGTGTTGATGCAGCGGATACCAAGGTCGAGGGGCGGCCCGACCCGCTGCCGGGCATGGGCCGGGGGCGGATCGGCCCGCAGCGGATAGATCGCCGGGCCGGGGGGCAGCGGCCCAAGGCCGTCGATGGGCCGGCCGAGGGCGTCGATGGTCCGGCCGAGCCAGGCGGCGGAGGGGCGCACCGCGCCGGCGGCCTCGTCCCGCACCAGCGCCGGACAGCCGCGCCGCACTCCCTCCAGGGAGCCGAAGGGCATGGCCAGCGCCCGATCGCCCTGGAAGCCGATGATCTCGCAGGGCACGGCGCCGAGGCCGTTCTCCACCGCGATGTCGAGCCGTCCGCCGAGGCGCATGGCCGCCACCGGACCCGCCACTTCGATCAACAGGCCGCGAATCGCCACGACCCGTCCGTAGGTCTCCAGCACCTGGATTCCCGCGAGGGCACTGCGCGCGTCAGCCAGGCGCAAGCGTCCGACGCTAGGGTCGCGATCGGTCATCGGCGCGTCTCTCAACCATTCGTTTACCTCCCTCCTTAACACTGTGTGCATCGGGCTTGTAGCGCGCCGCCGGCTCACGCCGGGACGTAAAAAATTTTCGTTCGGCCGACGACATTCCGGTGCCGTTGTTCCGGAGAGACAGCGCGCAACAAGCCCATGCGGGTGAGGCACTTGAGGGGACATGCGAAGGTTTCGCATCACACCCGAAGACGGTCGGACGAGAACAGATCGTCAACGGTTCGAAGCGTGGCCAGGCCGCGGGTCCAATTGGGTGCTTGCGTCCGTGAAACAGGGTTTGTTAACGATTAACGAATAGCGTTTCACGTCATTGACGAGGGAGCGTTCGCCACGGGCCGGTGGCGAACGAACGGCGGGGGCTTGCCCGTACGCTGCACACGGCCGGCTGGGCTGGGGACCGACGATGCGGGTACTTCTGATCGAGGACGACAGCGCGACCGCGCAGAGCATCGAGCTGATGCTCAAGTCCGAGAGCTTCAACACCTACACCACCGATCTCGGTGAGGAGGGGATCGATCTCGGCAAGCTGTATGATTACGACATCATCCTGCTCGACCTGAACCTGCCCGACATGTCGGGCTACGAGGTGCTGCGGAACCTCCGCGTCGCCAAGGTGAAGACGCCGATCCTGATTCTCTCCGGCATGGCCGGCATCGAGGACAAGGTGAAGGGCCTCGGCTTCGGCGCCGACGACTACCTGACGAAGCCCTTCCACAAGGACGAACTCGTCGCCCGCATCCACGCGATCGTGCGCCGCTCGAAGGGTCACGCCCAGTCGGTGATCACCACCGGCGACCTGATCGTGAACCTCGACCAGAAGACCGTCGAGGTCTCCGGCAGCCGCGTGCACCTGACCGGCAAGGAGTACCAGATGCTGGAGCTCCTCTCGCTGCGCAAGGGCACGACGCTGACCAAGGAGATGTTCCTCAACCACCTCTACGGCGGCATGGACGAGCCCGAGCTGAAGATCATCGACGTCTTCATCTGCAAGCTGCGCAAGAAGCTCGCCAATGCCAGCCAGGGCAAGAACTACATCGAGACCGTCTGGGGTCGCGGCTACGTGCTGCGCGAGCCCAACGAGGGCGAAGAGCGGATCGCCGTCTGAACCACCGGTCGGACGACGAAACGGCCCCGCGCGAGCGGGGCCTTTTTTGTTCGTGCGGACACCCGTCGTCCCCTCCCCCGCGCGGCGTCGACCGACCAAGCGCAGATGGCGCGGGCCTGCGCCCGCGCCACGATCCGTCGGATGCCGCTCAGAGGCCGACCACCCGGCGCAGCGCCGGGGCGACGGCCAAGGCCGGCGCAACCGCCACGGCGGCGGGGTTGAGCACCGGCAGCGGCCGAGCCTGCGGTGCGAGGGACGCGGCGGCCTGGTTGTACAGGCCCCGGTGCTTGGTGTTCGGGACGAGCTTCTCGGTCAGGCCGATCACCGTCTCGGCGGCGCCGAGCAGCAGGGCACCGTCGGCGGCCAGGCTGCCACTGAGGCGAGCCAGCACGTCGCCCTTGGTCGGCGCATCGAAATAGATCAGCACGTTGCGGCAGTAGATGATGTCGAACGTTCCCAGCGAATCGAAGGGCTGCAGCAGGTTCAGCGGGCGGTAATCCACCATCTGCCGCAAGCTGGCCGAGATGCGCCACTGCTCGCCGACCTGCTCGAAGTGCTTGATGAGCGACTGCACGGGCAGGCCGCGCTGCACCTCGAAATGGCTGTAGAGCCCGGCCTTCGCCTTCTCGAGCACCTCGGTCGACAGGTCGGTGCCGACGAGGTCGACGGTCCAGCCGGCGAGGCGCGGGGCGGCGTCCTGCAGCATCATCGCCAGGGAATAGGGTTCCTGGCCGGTGGAGGCGGCGGCGCACCAGATCCGCAGGCGGCGCTGCACGGCCCGGCGGGCCATGGCCTCGGGGAGCAGCACGTCGCGGAACAGGTCGAACGGCGTGCGGTCGCGAAAGAAGAAGGTCTCGTTGGTGGTCATCGCCTCGACCACAGCCCGCTCCATCGCCAGGTCGCGGCCGCCCTTCAGGGCGTTCACCAGCGCCCCGAGATCGGCGAGGTTGAAGCGCCGGCAGATCGGACCGAGGCGGCTCTCGACGAGGTAGCGCTTCTCTCCGCTGAGCGCGAGGCCGGAGCGGGTCTTGAGGTAGGCGCGCAGGAAATCGAACTCGACGTCGGTCATGCGCCCTGCCCCGTCAGAAGATTGCGCAGCGCCGGGCCGATCTCGCCCAGAGGCAGGATCGCCTGGGCGAGTCCCGCCTTGGCGATGCTGCCGGGCATGCCCCAGACCGTGCTGGTCGCCTCGTCCTGGGCGAGCACCGCCGCCCCGGCCTCCGTCAGCGCGCGGGCCCCGCCCGTCCCGTCCGAGCCCATGCCGGTGAGGACGACCGCGAGGGCCGCGGCGCCGAAGATCGCGGCGGCATCCTGGAACAGCACGTCCACGGCGGGCCGGCAAAAATTCACTACGGGCCCGTCATGCAGGCGGATGGTCACGTCCTGGCGGCTTCCGCCCAGGCCCATGTGCCGTCCGCCCGGCGCCACGTAGATCCGGCCCGGCTGCAGGCGCTCGTCGGCCTTGCCCTCGGCGGCCGGCAGGCCGGTGCGGACGCCGAGATGCTCGGCGAAGACCGCGGTGAAGACCGGCGGCATGTGCTGGACGATGAGGACCGGGAACTGACGGAGCGTGGCGCTGCCGATCTTCTCCAGCACCTCGCCCACCGCGCGGGGCCCGCCGGTGGAGGCGCCGATGAGCAGGACGCGGGGCGCGACGCCGGTGCGGGCCTTCGGCCGCAGCACCAGGGGGGCGGTCGGACGCAGGGCCGAGACCGGTGCGGGCGCGTGCGACCCGGAAGAGACGGGGATCGGCACGCCGGAGGCGCCGCGCTTGCGCGCCCGGGCGGAGCCGAAGAGGCGCACCCGCTCGATCAGGTCGGTGCGGAAGGCGTCCGAAGTGGTCACGCCCCGGTTGCTCTCGGGCTTCGGGATGTAGTCCACGGCCCCGAGGGCGAGGCAGCGCAGGGAGATGTCGGCGTTGCGGGTGGTCAGGGTCGACATCATGATGACCTGGACGCCGGGGCTCTTGGCGAGCAGCAGCGGCAGCGCCTGGGTGCCGTCGAGTTCCGGCATGTCGATGTCGAGGAGGATGACGTCGGGGTCGTGGCGCGCCATCGCCTCCAGGGCGATCCGGCCGTTGGCCGCCGTGGCGACGACCTCGTGGCCGGCTTCGCCGATCCAGCGGGCGACCAGCCCGCGCACCACCGCCGAATCGTCTGCGATCAGAACCCGGACCCGCTGCCCCGCGAGCGGCGGCGGCGCGGCATGGGTCGACGCGAAGGTCGGTGCGGTGGCGGCCATCATGAATTCACGCTGTAAGCGACGCGGAGGAACAGTCGGGGTGGGAACTGGCCCCGGACGGGGCGGAATGCCCGGTCCAGGTCCGCGTCAGGCCGCGTCGGCTTCGGTGGCGAAGCCGACCTGCGCGAGCTTCGCCGTGACGATGTCGCGGTCGAACGGCTTCATGATGTACTCGTCGGCGCCCGCATGGAGGGCACGGGCGATGGCGCCGACGTCGTTCTCCGTGGTGCAGAACAGGACCTTGGGCTTCTCGCCGCCCGGCGTTTTGCGCAGGGCCCGCAGGAAGTCGTAGCCGTCCATGGTCGGCATGTTCCAGTCGAGCAGGATCGCGTCCGGCATGGTCTTGCCGCAGGCGCTGAGGGCCTTCTCGCCGTCCTCGGCCTCGCCGACCTCGAAGTTCATGGTCTCGAAGATGCGGCGCGCCACCTTCCGGATGACGGCGGAGTCGTCGACGATGAGGCAGGTTTTCATCGGGTCCTTCTCCTGGCTCGGGCTCAGGCCGCGCCGGCGGTTCGGGCGTTCGTCCCGAAGGCGAGGAGCGCATCGACGTCGAGGATGACGAGGAGGCGGCCGTCGAGACGGTGGACGCCGAGCGTGAGGTCGCGCCAGCGGGCATCGAGGTTGATCGGCACCGGCTCGTGGGTCTCGGCCCCGAGCTTGAGCACCTCGCCGACGCCGTCGACGATGAGGGCGAAGGTCTCGCCACCCTGCTCGAGGCCGATCGCCATCTGGGCGCCGTCCCCGGTGCGGGGCGCCATGCTGAGACGCCGACGCAGGCACAGGGCGGTGACGACGCGGCCGCGCAGGTTCAGGAGCCCGACGATCTCGGGCGGGGCGAGCGGCACCGGCGTCACGCCGGCCGGGATGAAGACGTCGTGGACCCGGTCGATGGCGAGACCGAACATGGTCTCGCCGACGAACACGGTGACGAAGTCGTGGGTGCCGACGGTTTCCGCGGCGTTGGTGTTGGCGGCCTGCATCATGGGGTGGACTCCGAAGGGGGCGGGCCGGTCAGGCGGCGACGGCGAGGCTGGCGACGTCGAGCTCGGCCAGGGCCGAGATCAGGCCGCTGCGGTCGAACTTCGCCACCAGGTCGGCGATGCCGAGGGTCCGTGCCCGCTCGATGGCCTCGGTCCCGATAGTGCCGGAGAGGCCGATGACGGGAAGCCCGGCGACGCGGCCCTCCACCTTGCGCATGGCGCCCACGAGGTCGAAGCCGCTGCGGCCCGGCATCTCGAGGTCGCACACCACCACGTCGATCCGCCCGTTGGAGAGCAGGGCCGCCACCGCCTCATCGGCACTGGCCGCGGTGACCACGCTGTAGCCGGCGGCCTTCAGGACCGGGCTCAGCATCTCGCGGAAGAAGGCGGAGTCGTCGACGAGGAGGAGCGTCGAGCTGCGCTTGACCGTCTTCTTGGGGCCCCGCGCCCAGTCGTCGTAGGCGAGCGGCAGGAAGTGGGCGATGTTGATGATCTCGGTGGCGCGGCCGCGCAGGACGGCGGAGCCGATGAGGTCCGAGCGGTCGGCCGAGATCTCGACGTCGAGACGCTCCTCGACGATGTCGACGATCTCGTCGACCACGAGGCCCATGGCGCGCTCGCCGTCGGAGAAGACCACGAGGGCCTGGGTGCCGGAGGTGCGGATCTCGATCGACGGATCGGCGGGCACCAGCGGCATCAGGCGGCCGCGGTACTGGATCAGCGGACGGCCGCCGACCCACTCGACCTTGGCCGATTCGATCTCTTCCAGGCGGGTGACCAGCGAGAGCGGCACCGCCTTGTAGCTGCCGGCGCCGCCCTTGAAGACGAGGAGCGTCGCCTTGGCGTCGGCGGCCTCGACTTCCTCGACCTCGGCCTCGACCGGGATGGCGCCGGTCTGCGAGCCCTGGCTGACCTGCTGGGCGATGCCGTTCGGATCGACGATCAGCACCACGGCGCCGTCGCCCAGGATGGTGTTGCCGGCGAACAGCGGCAGGTGACGCAGCTTGGAGGACATCGGCTTCACGACGATCTCCTCCGTGTGGAAGACCTCGTCGACGAGGATGCCGAAGCGCTGGCGCCCGACCTGGGCGACCACCACGAAGCCGGAATCCACGGCGTCGGCGGCCTGGTCCTGGCCGAGGACGCCCGTGAGGGTGACGATCGGGAGGAGGCGCTCGCGCAGGCGCAGCACCGGCGAGCCGTTGATGCGCTCCACCTTCTGCGCCGTCGCCTTGTCGACCCGCACCAGTTCGAGCACCGCGACCTGCGGGACCGCGAAGCGCTGCTCGCCCGCCTTGACGATGAGGGCGGCGATGATCGCCAGGGTCAGCGGGATCTTGATGGTGAAGGTGGTGCCGCGGCCGAGCTGCGTGTTGATGTCGATGACACCGCCGATGAGCTCGATGTTCGTCTTCACCACGTCCATGCCGACGCCGCGGCCGGAGACCGAGGTGATGGCGGCGGCGGTGGAGAAGCCCGGATGGAAGATGAACTTCGCCACCTGGGCGTCGGTCATCCGCTCGACTTCCGCCTGGCTGGCGACCTTGCGCTCCACGGCCTTGCGGCGGATGGCGGCGAGATCGAGGCCCTTGCCGTCGTCGGCGATCTCGATCGTGATCGTGCCGCCCTCGTGATAGGCGGAGAGGCGGATCGTGCCGCGCAGCGGCTTGCCGGAGGCCTTGCGGTCGGCGGCCGACTCGATGCCGTGATCGGCCGAGTTGCGCACCATGTGGGTGAGCGGGTCCTTGATGACCTCGAGCACCTGGCGGTCGAGTTCGGTCTCGGCGCCGCTCATCACGAGCTCGATCTGCTTGCCGAGTTCCGACGACAGGTCGCGCACCACGCGGGGCAGCTTCTGCCAGGCGTTGCCGATCGGCTGCATGCGCGTCTTCATGACGCCTTCCTGCAGCTCGGCCGTCACGTGGCTCAGGCGCTGGAGCGGAACCTTGTAGGTCGAATCATCGTGCCGGCGGGCGATCTCGAGGAGCTGGTTGCGGGTCAGCACCAGCTCGGACACCATCGTCATCAGGTGTTCGAGGGTGTCGACGTTGACGCGAATGGTCTGAACCTTGGCGATGCCCCCCTCGCCGTCGGACGCGGCGGGCGCGTCGGCGGCTTTCGCGGGCGCCTCTGCGGCCTTCACCGGCATCGGGGCGGGTGCCTCGCGCACCGGCTCAGGGGCCGCGGCGACCGGTTCCGGCGCGGAGGCGACGGACGCGTCGAACGGATCGGGCCCTTCCGCCTCCATGAAGGCGCGCTCGAGGTCCTCGAGGCTGACCTCGCCAGGCTTCAGCTCGCGCATGACCGGATCGGGCAGCGTGATCTCCGCGACGGGCGCGGGGGCGGTGGGGGCGATCGGGGCGGAGGCCATCTCCTCCAGGGCGCCGATGAGATCGTCGTCGCTGCCGGCCGGCTCGGAGCCGGTGGCCTCGAGGTCGCCCAGGATCGCCTTGAGGCGGTCGAGGGTGACGAGGATGAGGCTGACCGCGGGGCCGGTGACCGGCATGCCGTCGCGGAACTGGCCCATCAGGGTCTCGGCGGCGTGCGCCAGGGCTTCGAGGCGCGGAAGGCCGAGGAACCCGCAGGTGCCCTTGATGGTATGGACGAGGCGGAAGATGTTCCGCAGGATCGTCTGATTGTTCGGATCCTGTTCGAACCGGACGAGCTCGGCATCGACCGTGTCGAGGTGCTCGGCACTCTCGGTCAGGAACTCACGCAACAAGTCGTCCATGAGGGGTACTCAGTCCATACGCGCACTACAGTCTGTGCAGGACCGACCTTGCCCCCTAACCGGTTAGGGAAGGGTTTCACCCCGAACGACAAAGCGGGAGACCGCGACAATATTTGTCGATCTCCCGCCGATGGGCCGAAACTCGCCGCGCGTCAGGCCAGCGCCGTCTCCGGCGGCTCCGAATCCGACGGGCGATCGGCTTCCGGATCCGCGGGAGCCGTGGCGGGCGCCTCGGGCATCGCGGCGGCCGTGGCGGTCGCCGTGATGGTCACGGTGTCGCCCTCGATCGCGAAGCGCACGTCCATGGCCGCGGCGCGGGCGACGAGGCCGGCATAGAACGGCAGGATGCCGTGGGCGTCCACGGTGCCGTTCTCGGGCGTGCCGGCGATCATCTGCTCCACGTGGGCGGGGATCCGGGCGTGGGAGCCCTTGCTCTTGAGGGTCAGGGTCGGAGCTTCGCCGTCGCCCTGCACCACCACGTCGATGAGACCGCCGCGCGGGATCGCGCTCTGGGCGATCATCACGAGGTTGAGCAGGAGCTTGACCTTGTTCTTCGGGTAGAGCGCCTGCGGCGCGCTCCAGGCGAGCTGCGTCTTGTCGTCGGCGAACATCCCCCGCGACACCTTCTCGGCGTCGGCGAGGTCGATGGAGGCGCCCGCCGAGCCGGCGGCCCCGAAGGCGATGCGGGCGAATTGCAGGCGGGCCGAGGCCTGACGCGCGCTCTTGGCGATGAGCTCCAGGGCGAATTCCCGCATGGAGGTGTCGCTCTCGTCCTCCAGGACCTCCAACCCGTTCACGATCGCGCCAACGGGGCTGATCACGTCGTGGCAGACCCGTGAGCACAGGAGGGCGGACAGATCGAGGGCGTCGAGATTGAGGGGGGTCATGGTGCGCTCCGCGCAGGCGTTTCGGGGCCGCGTCCGGTCGTGAACGGCACCGATAGACGGCGCCGGAAGCTTTGAAAAGCACCCGGACGGATCGCGATCCGGGTCGACAAGGGCCGGTGGCGCGGGCATCATGACCGGTATCATGTCGATCAATGCGCCGACGCGCGACCGTATTGCGGCGACCCTGATGGAAATTGCCTGCCGGGCGGGCGAGATCCTGAAGCGGCACCACGGGGGCGACTGCCCGCACGTGCTCAAGCCCGACGGTTCGCCGGCGAGCCAGGCGGATTCCGAATCCGAGGCCTTCATCCTCGCGGAACTCGCCAGGGCTTGGCCGGGCATTCCCGTGATCGCCGAGGAATCGTCCTACGACCAGCCCCCGGCGCCGTTGTTCTTCCTGGTGGATCCCCTCGACGGCACCCGGGACTTTCTCGCTGGCAACGCGGAGTACAGCGTCAATATCGGGCTGATCGCGGGCGACCGTCCGATCGCGGCCGCTCTGGCCGCCCCCGGCCTCGGCCGGGTCTGGGGCGCAGGCGGCCAGGCGTTCGAAGCGGAGATCCGGAACGGACATCTCGGCGCGCGCCTGCCGATCGCGGTGCGACCGCGGCCGGACCAGGGGCTGGTGGCCCTGCGCAGCAACCGGCACGGCGACATCGAGACCGAGACCTGCCTCGGCGCGCTCCGGGTGGGCTCGACCCGGTCGGCGGCCTCCGCCCTGAAGTTCTGCCTGATCGCCGCCGGCGAGGCCGACATCTACGTCCGCTGCGGTCCGACCATGGAATGGGATACGGCGGCCGGCGACCACATCCTCACGGTGGCGGGTGGCTGCGTCGTGGCGCCGGCCGGCCGTCCGATGACCTACGGGCACTACACGCGGAACTACCGCAACGGTCCCTTCGCCGCCCTGGGCGACGCGAGCTATGCGGCCAACCTCGTCCTGCCCGAGCGCAGCCCGTCCACCCGTCCCGCCGACCGGCACGCGCCGCAGGACGCGCACCGGATCTGAGCGCCGGGCGCCCTCATTCCGGGAAATCCCGCTCGATCTGATCCGTCAGCGTCGGCCAGCGCAGCTCCGCCTCGGCGGCGAGATGCGGCTCCGCGATGAGGCGCAACCGGTGCGCGTCGCTGCGGCAGAGGTAAAGCCGGTCGATCCCGTCCGGGCCAGGCAGGCGCGCATAGATCAGGGGATCGGCGTCCACGAGGCGGCCGGCGAGGACGCCGATCGGATCGAAGCCGCCGAGGCGTGGCGCGTAGGCGGCAGGGTCGCCGCGGAAGGCCTCCCGGTTCGCCGCCCGCGCGAAGCGCCACGTCAGCCGGTCCCAGAGGATCTCGTAGGCGGCTCTGCCGGCTTCGGGACCGTCGAGGAAGTAGCTGACGGCATCGAACCCCCCGAGGGCGATGCGGCCCGCGGGCAGGCGCGGCAGGGTCGCGGCGCGGGCGCCGGCGGCGTGCAGCCCACCGGCCGCGGCGACGCGAAGCAGGTGACGGCGCGTTAACCACATGTTGCTTTGTTTCGCATCATGATCGCCGCGTATCGAGGCGCACCGGCCCCGGCCGGAACGGTCTCTCGGATGACAGCCCGGTCCATAGCGCGGTCTCGGTTAGCAAGACGATAGCGCCCTCGGGCGGATGTCGGCAGACAGGAGGGACGAGGCATGACGTCGAACCATCGGGCCGTCCGCGCCCGCCCATCGCACGCACCTGCGACCCGGCGCACCGTCGTCGGTGCGCTGGCGGGCGCCCTCCTCCTCGGCGTCTCGTCCCGCGCCCTCGCGGTGAGCGACGGAGCGCCCGGCAAGTTCCGTCCCGAGGAGCTGGTCGACAACGGCCATCGCTTCTTCGGCTCGATGTCGCGCGGCCTCGCCCAGCTGGTGGAGGAGGCGACCCGGCGCTGGGGCGAGCCCAACGGCTACATCCTCGGCCAGGAAGCCTCCGGCGCCATCGTGGGCGGCGTTCGCTACGGCGAGGGGACGCTCTACACGCGCAATGCCGGGCAACGGCGGATCTACTGGCAGGGCCCCTCCATCGGCTTCGACGTCGGCGGTGACGGCGACCGCACCATGATGCTGGTCTACAACCTGCCGGCCGTGTCGGGCCTCTACCGCCGCTTCGGCGGCGTCGACGGCTCCGCCTACCTCGTCGGCGGCTTCGGGATGACGGCGGTGACCGCCGACGACATCGTCGTGGTGCCGATCCGCACCGGCGTCGGCGCCCGGCTGGGCATCAACATCGGCTATCTCAAGTTCACGTCGAAGCCGACCTGGAATCCCTTCTGATTCGCAGGACGACCGGGGTGTGTCCCCGCGCGTCTTGCCCATCCCGGGGGGACATGGGCTAAACAAGCCGACGAGGGTCGACGGCCAGCTCCGTCGTCATTGTCGTCCACGGCATGTTGAGCGAGCGTTTCCGCGTGATCGAAACCGTGATGATCTTCGCGCTCGGCTTCCTGGCCGCGAGCCTGTGCGCCCTGTTGCTTCTGCCCGCCGTGAATGCCCGAGCCGCCCGCCTGTCGGAGCGCCGCATCGAGGCGCGCCTGCCCCTCTCGCTCTCGGAAGTCGCCGCCGAGAAGGACTACCTGCGGGCGCAGTTCGCCGTGGCCCAGCGCCGCCTGGAGCGTCAGGTCGAGGCCGTGAAGGCCCATCGCCACGCCGATCTCGCCGCCATCGGGGCCCGGACCATGGAGGCCGCCGCCCTCACCCGCACGGTCGAGGCCCGCGACGCGACCTTGAGCGAGCGCGAAGCCGCCCTGGCCGCGACCCGCACCACCCTCGGCGGCGTGGAGCGCGATCTGGAAGCGGCGCGCCAGGAGACCGCGCTGGGCCTCGCCACCCTGCAGGTGCTCGAGCAGGCGCATCAGGAGGTGCTCGACGACCTCATCGCCGCGCGGTCCGCCCAGGTCCCGCCGGACCCGGCCGGCACTCCCGCCGCCACCGGGTCCGAGGTCCCCGACCTGACCGCGGCCCTGGTCGCCGAGCGCGAGACCCTCAGGGCCAGCCTGAATGCGGCCGAGACAGCCCTGGCCGAAGTGATGGCGCGCCGCGAGGGCGAGGCCGCCGATCTGCGCCGCCGGATCTCCGACGTGGCCGACAGCCTGATGCAGCGCGACCGGCTTCCGCCCGTCTCGGCGTACGCGATTCCGGCGCGCTCCAACTGAATGCCGCTCACGGGCCGAACCCGGCGCGTCATGTGCGCGGGAAAACGCCGCGGACGTTGCACGGACGGGAAAACGCGGCGTAGAAAGCGGCCTGACCACGCGGCGACCATCCGCGCGCCATGTTTCGACCATCCCGGCGCTTCATCGGATCGCCCATTCCCCTGTTTCTTGAGACGGACCGCGCCCCCCTATGGCCCTTAAGCTCACGTCGCTTGCCCTCCTCCTCGCCGTCACGGTCTCCACCGCACCGGCGATCGCTCAGCCCGCGGCGCAGCCGCAAGGCGCCACGACCGCCCCGCAGACGAAGCGCGGCAATGAAACCCTGAAGAAGTACTGCACCGGCGACTACCTGACCTATTGTGGCAACCTCGCCACCGATGATCCGGCCCTCGACAAGTGCTTCCAGACCAACTGGACCAAGCTCTCGGAGAACTGCCGTCGCGCCATCGACGTCTACCAGAAGACGGACGGCAAGAAGAAGGGCTGAGCCCCGCCCGACGCCGCGCGGGACAGCGTAGCCGTTTCGCTCGCATCGCCGAGCCGCAGCGGCTATGCTGTCCGCCACCGCGTTCCGGACCGCAAGCGTTGATGTTCCTCCGTTCCCGCCCCCTGCCGACGATCGCCGCGATCGGCCTCATCGCGCTGTCCGCTTCGGCCTGTGGCCGGCGCGGCGCTCTCGAGCCGCCGCCCGGCACCGCCGCCGCGCGCTCGGTGGCGCGGCCCGGCCTGCCCGGCGTCGCGAGCCCGCGCGCGCTGCCCCAGAGCGTCGGCCTCGGCGGGGAAGCGGCGACGCCGGAGCCGGATGCGGTCCGCGCCGGTGACGAACTCGACACCCTGGCGGTGCCGGGCTCGGGCGCCGAGGCGCCGGTCAAGACGACGCGCGGCGCCAAGCGCGGCTACGTCGTGCCCAAGGAGCCTTTCCTGCTCGACCCGCTGCTGTAGAAGCGGATCACCAGAGCCCTTTCCCCAGCTTCGTGCGGGAAGGCGCGCCCGCCCGGTCGCGCCGCGCGCGGGGCCCGCAATTCCCGGGCGGGATGCCCGCAGGCAGGCCGATGCACCACTTCCACTATCGTGACGGTCGGCTCCAGGCGGAGGATGTCGACCTGACCGCCCTCGCCGAGACGGTGGGGACGCCGTTCTACTGCTACGCGACCGCGACGCTGGAGCGCCACTACGCGGTCTTCGCCAAGGCCTTCGGCGAGGACGACGCCCTCGTGTGCTTCGCCATGAAGGCGAATTCGAACCAGGCCGTGCTGGCCACCCTGGCCCGCCTCGGGGCCGGCATGGACATCGTCTCCGAGGGCGAGCTGCGCCGGGCGCTGGCGGCGGGCGTCGATCCGCAGCGCATCGTCTTCTCCGGCGTCGGCAAGACCCAAGTCGAGATGGCTGCCGCCCTGAAGGCTGGCATCTTCTGCTTCAACGTCGAGAGCGAGCCGGAACTGGCCCAGCTCTCCGCGGTGGCATCGAGCCTCGGTTTGACGGCGCCGATCTCCATCCGGGTCAATCCCGACGTCGATGCCGGGACCCACGCCAAGATCTCGACCGGCAAGTCCGAGAACAAGTTCGGCATCCCGATCAGCCGGGCCCGGGCGGTCTACGCCCACGCGGCGACCCTGCCGGGCCTCGCGATTTCCGGCGTCGACATGCATATCGGCAGCCAGATCACCGACCTGGCTCCCTTCGACCACGCCGCCGGCCTCCTGGCCGGCCTGGCCCGCGACTTGATGGCGGAGGGGCATCCGCTCCACCACATCGATTTCGGCGGCGGCCTCGGCATCCCCTACCGCGACGACAACGCGCCGCCGCCGGAGCCGGCGGCCCTGTCGGAGATCCTGCGTCCGCATTTCGCGCCGCTGGGCCTGCGTCCGGTCTTCGAGATCGGCCGGATGATCGCCGGCAATGCCGGCATCCTGGTCACCCGCGTGATCTACGTGAAGCGCACCGAGGGGCGGACCTTCGTCATCGTCGATGCGGCGATGAACGACCTGATCCGCCCGACCCTGTACGAGGCCTATCACGGCCTGCGGCCGGTTCGGGAACCCACGGCCGAGACGCCGCGCCTCGTGGCCGACGTGGTGGGGCCAGTCTGCGAGAGCGGCGATTACATCGCCCTCGCCCGGGAGATGCCCGAGGTCGCTCCGGGCGACCTCATCGCCGTGATGAGCGCCGGCGCCTACGGGGCGGTGCAGGCCGGCACCTACAATTCCCGCCTCCTCGTGCCGGAGGTGCTGGTGCGCGGCGCGGACGCCGCCATCGTGCGTCCGCGCCAGAGCTACGAGGACCTGATCGCCCTCGACCGGATGCCGGACTGGCTGAGCCCGCAGGCCTGAGCGTCAGGCGGCGAGTTCGCCCTCGATCCGGTCGACCGCCTCGCCCGGAACGTCCAGGGCCTCGGCGAGGCGCTTGAGAAATTCGCGCTCCTGCAGCGTATCCGCCAGGACGGAGAGGCGCACCGCCGAATAGATCCGCGTCGCCTGCTCGGGCGTGTTCACCGCATCCGCGATGGTGTCGAGGTCGGCCGGATCGGCGATCTCCGCCTCCAACCAAGCGGCCCCGTCCCTGGCGAGGCCGGAAGCCTGGACCGCCGCATCGAGGCGCTGTCGCTCGTCCTTGTCGATCATCCCGTCGGCCAGGGTCGCCGCCACCATGGCGCGGAGCATGAGCCGGGCCTCGTCCTCGCCGACGGCGGGCGCGGCCGGCGCCGCGGCCCCCTCAGGCGTAGTCGGCGTGCGCAGGGCCCGGGCGGCGAGGCCCGCCACCAGGGCGAGGCCGCCGAGGGCCGCACCGGCGGCCAGACGGCCGCGGCGCGCATGCACCAGAGCCTCGACGAGGGGCTTCACATCGACCATGGCGGGCATCCTTCTCACGCATTGAACGCGAGGCGGCAACACGCGAGAGACGCCGCGGGTTCAGATCGCGGACGGGATTGGCTCGGCGCCCTTCCCCGCCACCTGGGATGATTTGACCCCGTCGCGCGGCGCCTCCACCATGCTAGCCTTGCGGGGAAGGCGCGACGCCGATGCGATGCGCGAGGAGCCAGACACGATGGGCGAGGCCGACCCGGCGACCTCCACGAGCAGCGGTTCAGAGCAGGGCACCGGCGGTCCGGTGCTGCGCCAGCGGCTCGACCGGCTGGTCACCCGCTCGCAGGCGGCCGGCCTCTGGGAGCGGGCCTGGCCGATCCTGTGGCGTGGCCTCGGGCTGATCCTGGCTTTCCTCGCCCTGTCCTGGCTCGGGCTCTGGCTCGACCTGCCGCCCCTGGGCCGGATCGTTGGCCTCCTGCTCTTCGCCCTGGCGTTCGTCGCCGCGCTCCTGCCGCTGACCGGCCTGCGGCGCGACACCCGCCGCGAGGCCCTCGCGCGGATCGACCGCGCGGCCGCCGCCAGGGGCGGGACGCTGTCTCATAATCCCGCCTCCTCCATCGAGGACACCCTCGCGGTCGGCACCACCGACCCGGCGACCCGCGCCCTCTGGGCGCTGCATCAGGCGCGTGCGGCCGAGGCCGTGGCCGGGCTGAAGCCGCCGCCGCCCCGGCCCGCCATGGCACGGCGCGATCCCTTCGCCTTGCGGGCCGGCCTGATCGTCGCGGCCGTGGCGAGCCTGTTCGTGGCCGGTGCCGAGTGGCGCTCCCGCATCCTCGGCGCCTTCGACTGGCAGGCGCCGCCACCGCCCGGCCCGACCTTCCGGGTCGACGGCTGGATCGATCCGCCCGTCTACACCCGCCTGCCGCCCCTTGTCGTGACGATGAACGGCGAGCAGCAGCGCCTGCGCGCGCCGGTGAACGCGACCCTGATCGTCCGGATCGCCGGCCAGAGCGAGGCGGTCCTGACGCCGAAGGCCGGTCTGAAGCCGCTGCCCGGCAAGCCGCCCCATGCGGACCTGCGCGAGGACCGGTTCCAGCTCACCGGCGGTGTCGCCGACCTCACCGTCGCGGCGGGCGGCACGACGCAGCACCTCCTGGTCGAGACGATTCCCGACACGCCCCCCGAGGTGGAGCGCATCGGTGCCCTTGAGGTGAACGCGCGCGGGACCTTCAACCTGACCTACCGCGCCAAGGACGATTACGGCATCGCCTCCGCCGAGGGGGTGGTGGAACCCCTGGCCAACACCCGCGCCCTGGTGCCGCCGCCGCGGATCGCCCTGGCCCTGCCGGCGGACGCCACCGGCGAGCGCGATACCAAGACCCTGGTCGATCTCACCGACAATCCGTGGTCCGGCGCGCGCGTGCGCCTGACCCTGGTGGTGAAGGACGAGGCCGGTCAGGAGGGGCGTACGCCCACCGCCGAGGTGACGCTGCCCGCGCGGGTCTTCACCCAACCCCTGGCCCGCGCCCTGGCCGAGGAGCGCCGGCGCCTGATCACCGCGCCCGACGACAGCCGCGTCCGGGTCCAGACCGCCGTCGACGCACTGCTCATCGCGCCCGACACCTTCACGCCCCAGGCCAGTGTCTACCTCGGGCTCAAGGCCGCCTCGCGCCGGCTGAAGGCCGCGCGGAGCGACGAGGCCCTGATGGCGGTGGCCGACCTCCTCTGGGAGATGGCCCTGAAGATCGAGGACGGCGACCTCTCGGATGCGGAGAAGAGCCTCCGCGCCGCCCAGGACAACCTCAAGCAGGCGATCGAGCGCAACGCGCCCGACGAGGAGATCAAGAAGCTCACGGAGGACCTGAAACAGGCCCTCGACAAGTTCATGAAGGGCATGGCCGAGCGCCAGCGCAAGGACGGCAAGCCCCAGGCCGAGAAGAGCCAGCCGAACGCGAACGCCAAGACGGTGACGCCGGACGACCTCGACAAGATGCTGAACGACATGGCCGAAGCCATGAAGCGCGGCGACACCGCGGAGGCGCAGCGACTCCTCGACCAGCTCCGCGAGATCCTCGAGAATCTCCAGACCGCGGAGCCCGGCGGCAAGTCCGACCCCAACAGCCGCGAGATGAGCAAGCAGGCCGACGAGCTCGACAAGCTCTCCCGCGAGCAGCAGGACCTGCGCGACGAGACCTTCAAGGACGGCCAGGACAAGCGCGGACAGCAGGGCCAGGGTCAGCGGGGCCAGCGCCCGCAGCGCGGGCAGCCGGGCCAGCAGGGCGAAGGCCAGAAGGGTCAACAGGGTCAGCAGGGTCAAGGACAACAAGGAGAAGGACAGCAGGGTCAGAAGGGCGATGGCCAGAAGGGCGGCGCCGGTCAGCGCCAGCAGGCCCTCCGCGAGCGCCTGGACGATCTGCAGCGCCGCATGAAGGACCTCGGCATGCAGGGCGAGGACGGCCTGTCCGATGCCGAGGAGGCCATGCGCGAGGCCGAGGGCGCCCTCGGCCAGGGAAAGGACGGCGACGCGGTCGAGGCCCAGGGCCGAGCCCTGGACGGACTCAAGCGCGGCGCCGAAGGCATGCAGAAGCAGATGCAGGAGATGGCCGAGGGCGAGGGGGAAGGCGACGGGAAAGGCGAGGGCGAGGGTGGCGAGAAGCCGAGTCAGCAGGGCCAGGCCGGCAACCGCGACGACGATCCCCTCGGCCGACCCACCAAGGGCCGCGACATGACCAACGGCAATGCCCGCGTGCCGACGGCCGACGAATCCACCGTGCAGCGCACCCGCCGCATCATGGAGGAGCTGCGGCGCAAGCTCGGCGACCCGAGCCGCCCGCGCGAGGAGCTCGACTACTTTGAGCGTCTCCTGCGCCGCAATTGACGCATCGAACCGCCCCCTGGGCTCCTCCCCCGGAGGGGCCCATATGGGGAGCGATAATTCCCGACCCGACAGCCACGAGACCTGACGCCGTGATCTCCTCCAATTCTCTCGTGCTCCTCGCCTGCGTCGCGGTGGCGGTGGTCCTGATCCTCGGCCTGTTCAACATGATGCGCGGGGGCAGCGCCAACCTCTCGCAGAAGCTCATGCGCCTGCGCGTCCTGCTGCAGTTCCTGGCGATCATCTTCATCATGGGCGTGGTCTGGTGGCGCTCGGCCTGACCCCGTCGCGCGGGGCGCCGTCGCGTCCTGAGATCGGTGCGTGACCGGGGCGCTGGCGCCCCCTCCGGCCGGCTGAGCGCCCGAACGGAGCGAGTGTGGCCGGGAGGTCTCACCGCACAGCTATCGCCGCCCCGCGACGTGCGATGCCTGCCGATGCCGTGAGCGGGCATGCTAGACACGTTCGGTCAACCCGGAACCATCCCGATGCAGTCCCACCCGCTTCGCCTCGCCGCTGCCGCCGCCGTGCTCGCCACGGCCATGCCGGTCCAGGCCGCCGACTTCCCGTCCGCGCCGCCGGCCGCCTATGTCAGCCCTGTGAAGCCCCTGAGCATCGTCTCCGAGGTCCGCATCGGCGGCGCCGTGCAGGATCCCGGCAGTGCCGAGCACAACACCAGCAACATCAACGGCGAGATTCTGTTCTCCAAGCCGCTGGTGAGCGTCGATCCGTTCTGGCAGGCCTTCGTGCCCCGGGCCACCGTCGGCGGCAGCTACAACTTCGGCGGCCGCACCAGCTACGCCTATATCGGCGCGACCTGGACCGTGGATCTCTTCCCGCAGACCCTGAACAACATCGTCTTCCTCGAAGGCTTCTTCGGCGCCGGCGCCCATAACGGCTACACGGGCCCGAAGCCGACCGCCCCGGCCGGGTTCAACACGCTGGGCTGCAACCCGCTCTTCCGCGAGGCGGCCGCCCTCGGCTTCCGGCTCACCGAGCACTGGAGCATCATGGCCACCGTCGAGCACATGTCGAATGCCGGCCTCTGCGCGAACAACCGCGGCCTGACCAATTTCGGCGGCAAGCTCGGCTACACCTTCTGAGTTCGCCGCGCTCGCATCCGCCGTGAGCCTCAGGGGCCGGTTCCGCCGATGCGGAGCCGGCCCTTCTCATTCCGATTCAGCGACTCCCAGCGGCGGCAAACTGCGCTAGGTTCCCGCTCCTGCAGGCCTCACTTGCCAGCCCCGCTCAGGATCGGACGCCATCGTGGTCACCCTCAACCGCATCTACACCCGAACCGGCGACAAGGGCTCGACCGCCCTCGCCAGCGGCGAACGGCGCTCGAAGGCGGATCTGCGGATCGAGACCTACGGCACCGTCGACGAGACCAATGCCTGCATCGGCCTCGTGCGGCTGCATGCCGATCCGCGCCTCGACGCCATGCTGAGCGCGATCCAAAATGACCTGTTCGACCTCGGCGCGGACCTCGCAACACCGGAAAGCGCCGAGCCGCCGAAATACGAGCCGCTGCGGATCGTCGCCGCGCAGGTGCAGCGGGTCGAGCGCGACATCGACGCGCTGAATGCCGACCTCTCGCCCCTGAAGTCCTTCGTGCTGCCCGGGGGATCGCCGGCCTCGGCCGCTCTGCATCTTGCCCGGACGGTGTGTCGGCGGGCCGAGCGCCTGGCGGTGGCCCTGGCCGCCACCGAGGGCGAGATCGTCTCGCCGGAAGCCCTGCAATACCTGAACCGGCTCTCGGACTTCCTGTTCGTGGCAAGCCGGACCGCCAATGCCAACGGCGCCGACGACGTGCTCTGGGTGCCGGGCAAGAATCGCTGAGAGCCAGGCATTCGGAATACCACGGAGCTGCGGGCCCGGGGCCGTGCGGCCGGTCCGCAGCGCCGGACGACACTCGCCGGGGCGGGCGGCGGCGGGGCGCGTTGACAAGGCGGAAATGGGGCCGTTACGGTCCGCCGCCTCAATGACCAGGGTTCTGGACATCCGGGTTTCCCGGAGGTCCTTTGCGCGCCGCGCCGGCCTGGTCGAAAAACATTATCCGCGCGGAGGATTGTGAACGCCATGAAGGTTCTGGTGCCCGTCAAGCGGGTCGTCGACTACAACGTCAAGATCAGGGTCAAGGCCGACGGTTCGGGCGTGGACCTCGCCAACGTCAAGATGTCCATGAACCCCTTCGACGAGATCGCCGTCGAGGAGGCGATTCGCCTGAAGGAGAAGGGCAAGGTCACCGAGATCGTCGCCGTCTCGATCGGTCCGCAGCAGGCGCAGGAGACTCTTCGGACCGCCCTCGCCATGGGCGCGGACCGGGCGATCCTGGTGAAGACCGACGGCGTGGTCGAGCCGCTGGCGGTGGCCAAGATCCTGAAGGCCCTGGTCGAGAAGGAGGCCCCCGGCCTCGTCATCCTCGGCAAGCAGGCCATCGACGACGATTCGAACCAGACCGGCCAGATGCTGGCGGCCCTCCTCGACTGGCCCCAGGGTACTTTCGCTTTCAAGCTCGAATTCGGCGAGGGCGCGATCGACGTTACCCGCGAGATCGATGGCGGCCTCCAGACCGTGACCCTGACCCTGCCGGCCATCGTCACCACCGACCTGCGCCTCAACGAGCCGCGCTACGCCTCGCTGCCCAACATCATGAAGGCGAAGAAGAAGCCCCTCGAGGAGCTGGCCCCCGATGCCCTGGGCGTCGATGTGACCCCGCGGGTCACCGTGCTCAAGACCGTGGAGCCCGCTGGGCGCAAGGCCGGCATCAAGGTCGGGTCCCCGGCCGAACTCGTGCAGAAGCTGAAGGGCGAGGCCGGGGTCCTCTGAGACCCCGCCCCGCCGATGGCTTCAAGACCCCGCCGCGCCGACGCGGCGGGTGAGACGGGGTCCGGGACCCTCCTGCTGATCGATTTCGAGGTTCGCACACCATGGCCACCCTACTCCTCATCGAGCACGACAACGGCGCGGTCCGCGACGCGAGCCTGAAGGCTCTGACGGCCGCCGTCGCCCTGGGCGGACCCGTGCACGCCCTCGTGGCCGGCGCCGGCAGCCGCCCCGCCGCCGAAGCCGCCGCCAAGCTCGACGGGATCGAGAAGGTGCTGCTGGCCGAGGACGCCACCTACGACCACCTCCTCGCCGAGCCGACGGCCGCGCTGCTCGTCGCCCTGGCGGAGCCCTACGACAACGTCGTCGCGGCGGCCTCCACCACCGGCAAGAACGTGCTGCCGCGGGTGGCCGCCCTCCTCGACGTGGCGCAGATCTCCGACATCATCAGCGTGGTCTCCCCCGACACCTTCGAGCGTCCGATCTACGCCGGCAACGCGATCCAAACCGTGCAGGCCGGTACCGGCAAGAAGGTAATCACCGTCCGCATGGCGGCCTTCAAGCCCGCCGGCGAGGGCGGTGCGGCCGCCCCGATCGAGCCGGTCCAGGCGGCCGCCTCCTCGGGCAAGTCGAGCTTCAAGGGCGAGGAGATCGCCAAGTCCGACCGTCCCGAGCTGGCCGCAGCCAAGATCATCGTGTCCGGCGGCCGTTCGCTGGGCTCCTCGGACAAGTTCAAGGAGCTGATCGAGCCCCTGGCCGACAGCCTCGGCGCCGCCGTGGGCGCCTCCCGCGCCGCCGTCGATGCCGGCTACGCCCCGAACGACTGGCAGGTCGGGCAGACCGGCAAGGTGGTGGCACCGGAGCTCTACGTCGCGGTGGGCATCTCGGGCGCGATCCAGCACCTCGCCGGCATGAAGGACTCGAAGGTCATCGTCGCCATCAACAAGGACGAGGACGCACCGATCTTCCAGGTGGCGGATTACGGCCTCGTGGGCGACCTGTTCCAGATCGTCCCCGAGCTGCAGGCCGAAATCGCCAAGGCGAAGGGCTGAGGCGGAACAGGCACGTCAGGCCGGTGCGCGCCGCGCGCGCACCGATCGCCCGGTACGGATGGCCTTCCAGCGTGGAAATGCTCTAGGACGCTGCTGCCGCGAAACGTTATAAGCGAGACGGGCGTCCTCGGCGGCCGGGCGGGACCCGGACCGCGACGGCGGGACGACCCAGGGGTGCGAGTGCAGACGATGGGCATCGATATCAGGACGGTCGGCATCATCGGCGCCGGGCAGATGGGCAGCGGTATCGCGCATGTCTGCGCGATGGCGGGGCTCGACGTCCGCCTGAACGACCGCGACCCGGCCCGCATCCACAACGGCCTCGCCACCGTGGACGGCAATCTCGCCCGACAGGTGGCCAAGGGCACCATCGCGGACGATCAGCGCCGCAGCGCGGTCTCGCGGATCGTGGCGGCGGAGAGCTTCGACGACCTTGCGCCTTGCGACCTCGTCATCGAGGCGGCCACCGAGGACGAATCGACCAAGCGCCAGATCTTCAGCACGCTCTGCGCGTCGTTGAAACCCGAGGCTCTGATCGCCACCAACACATCGTCCATCTCGATCACGCGACTCGCCGCCTCGACCGATCGGCCGGAGCGCTTCATCGGCATCCACTTCATGAATCCGGTGCCGGTGATGCAGCTCGTCGAGCTGATCCGCGGCATCGCCACGGAAGACCCGACCTACGAATCGGCCAAGGCCTTCATCGCCAAGCTCGGCAAGACGTCGACGATGTCGGAGGATTTCCCGGCCTTCATCGTCAACCGCATCCTGCTGCCGATGATCAACGAGGCGATCTACACGCTCTACGAGGGCGTCGGCTCGGTGGAATCGATCGACACCGCGATGAAGCTCGGGGCGAACCACCCGATGGGGCCCCTGCAGCTGGCCGACTTCATCGGCCTCGATACCTGCCTGTCCGTGATGCAGGTGCTCTACGAGGGACTGGCCGATTCGAAGTATCGGCCCTGTCCGCTGCTCGTGAAATACGTCGAAGCCGGCTGGCTCGGCCGCAAGTCCAAGCGCGGCTTCTACGATTATCGCGGCGAAACGCCCGTGCCGACCCGCTGAAGCGGACCGGCACGGACGACCTTCAGACTTACTGCTTGTTGCCGTTCGCGGCCGGCTGGGCCGGGCTCGGATAGGCCGGGTTCGCGGCCGGAACCGAACCGGTGTTCGACGACGACGTCGCGTTCGACGAACCCTTCACGGACCCCGTCACTTCCTGGCGGGAGGCGTCTTGGCTCTGGCTGGCGTAGTCCTTGGGCGAGTTCGCGCCCTGCCAGGTCATCAGGCCGGTGATGGCGATCGCGAGCAGCACGAGGCTGGCCACGAGAACATAGAGTACCGGCTTGCCGCGCTTGCCCTGCCGGGCTTCCTGACCGTGTAGATTCTCTGCCATGCGATCCTCGCTTGAACGGTCCGAAGACCGATGTTTCGACCCGAGCACGGATTCCCGTGAATCCTGCCCGTGATTCTAGCTCGGGTCTGAAACGCGACGGTCGAGAGCGGAGTTCCCGCCGAGGTTCGACCTAGCGGCCGGTCACCAGCATGATCTTGCCGAGATGGGCGCTCGACTCCATCAGTTCGTGCGCCTTGCGGGCCTCCTCCAACGGGAAGGTGGCGTGGATCACCGGGCGGATCGTCCCGGCTTCGAGCAGCGGCCAGACGCCCCGGGCAAGGCCTTCCGCAATCGCCGCCTTCTCGGCCTTCGGCCGGGCTCGGAGCGTCGCGCCGGTGAAGGTCAGGCGCTTCATCATGATCGGGGTCATGCTGAAGGCATCGACCTTGTAGCCCTGCATGAAGGCGATCTGTACGAGGCGCCCCTCGATCGCCAGGGCCGAGAGGTTCTTGGCGAGGTACGGCGCCCCGACCATGTCGAGGATGACGTCGACGCCGTTGCCGTCGGTGAGGCGCTTCACCTCCTCGACGAAGTCGGCCTCGCGGTAATTGATCGCCGCCTCGGCGCCGAGGTCGCGGCAGAAGGCGCACTTCTCGGCTGAGCCGGCGGTGGCGAAGACGCGGGCGCCGTGATGCTTGGCGATCTGGATGGCGGTCGATCCGATGCCGCTCGATCCGCCATGGACGAGGAAGGACTCGCCGGCCTTGAGCCGCCCGCGCTCGATCACGGTGCTGTAGACGGTGAAGTAGTTCTCCGGCAGGCCCCCGGCCTCGACCAGCGAGAGCGACGCGGGCTTCGGCAGGCATTGGCCGATCTCGGCCACGGCGAACTCGGCGTAGCCGCCGCTGATCACCAGGGCGCAGACCTCGTCGCCGACCGAGACGCGGGAGACGCCCTCACCGAGGGCGACGATGCGGCCGGCGACCTCGAGGCCGGGGATCTCGGTGGCGCCCTTCGGCGGCGGGTACTTGCCCTCGCGCTGCTGGATGTCCGGCCGGTTGATCCCGGCGGCGACGACCTCGATCAGCACCTGGCCGGGCCCGGGCTGCGGCAGCGGCACCGTCTCCAGGGCCAGCACATCCGGCCCGCCGGCAGCGGTGAAGCGGATCTGTCGCATGGTCTCGGGCAGGCTGGCTGTCATCGGGGTCTCCTCCTGGAAGCCCCGTCATGTGCCGCCCGGCTGGTACTTGGCAAGATCACGGCTTGGCAAGATCACGGCTTGGCAAGATCGCGGCTTAGCAAGATCGCGGCTTGGCGAGATCACGCCGCGCGGGCGGCGCTCAGCGGGTGCCGTACATCCGGTCGCCGGCATCGCCGAGGCCCGGGACGATGTAGCCGTGGTCGTTGAGGTGGCTGTCGATGGCGGCGGTCCAGACGGGGACATCCGGGTGGGCGGCCTGCAGGCGGTCGATGCCCTCCGGGGCCGCGAGCAGGCAGACGAAGCGCAGGTCCTGCGCGCCGCGCTGCTTCAGGAGGTTGATCGCCGCCACCGCCGAGTTCGCGGTCGCGAGCATCGGGTCGAGCACGAGAACCGTCCGGTCGACCAGATCGGAGGGCGCCTTGAAGTAGTATTCCACCGCTTCCAGAGTCTCGGGGTCGCGGTAGAGCCCCACATGCGCCACGCGGGCCGAGGGCACCAGGGACAGCATGCCGTCGAGAAAGCCGACGCCGGCCCGCAGGATCGGCGCCAGGACCAGCTTCTTGCCGGCGATCTGCGGCGCCTCCATCGACTGGATCGGCGTCTCGATCGTCACCGTCTCCAGGGGCAGGTCCCGGGTGACCTCGTAGGCCAGCAGCATGCCGATCTCGTTGAGGATCTGGCGGAAGCCCTTGGTCGAACGCTCGCGCTGGCGCAGCAGGGTCAGCTTGTGCTGCACGAGGGGGTGGTCCACCACCCGGACGGTCGCGGCGGCTGGCTGCATCGCTGGATCTCCATGAAGCCGAGGTCTGATCCTGGGCGGCGGGAGACCGAGGCAAGACCGGGACCGGATCTCTAGAGCATCGTGGGATTGCGAGCGAGGTCTTCGGACGGATTGCGCCCGGCAAAAAGGGCTCCCGACCTGCGCCGGAAGCCCTCGCGTCATTCCATTTCGGCGGAGAGGTCGCTCAGACCGCGCGGGTGGCGTCCGCGCTGCGGCGCTTCTGCATGAAGGCGTCGAACTGCTCGCGGTCCTTGGCCCGCTTCAGCTCCTCGACGAACTCGGCGAAGGCGCGGCTCTCCTCCTGCAGGGCCCGGCGCTGCGCATCGAGCCGCTCGATCTCGCTGCGGCGGTAGGCGTCGAAGGCGAGGTTGCCGGTGCTGCCGCCATTGGCGGACTCGAACGCCGCGGCGAAGCGCGAGCGCGTGGCGCTCGCGTTCCACGAGGAGCCGCGGCCGGCGAGGCCCCGCAACTCGCTGAGCGCGGGATACCCCGCGACCTTCCAGGCGATGTAGGCGGCGGCTAGGGGCCACCAGTAGACGAAGGCGACGACGATGGCGCCGATTTCGAGGGATCGCTTGGGGAAGGGGCCGCTACGGCAGACCTTCCCGGTGGTGAAGGGGGAGGAAGAGAAGCTCACGGCTCACGGCTCCAATGTAAATGTGAACGACATTCACTTGCGGATGGAGCGACGCGCTTTCAAGGGGCGCTCAATCGGTCAGGCCTGTTCGCGCGTCCGGCCGCCGGCTGCTGCGCCGTGGACGAGGGCGAGCACGCCCGCGCGCAGCAGCTCGTACTTGTCCGGCATGCCGGCGGATTTCGGCAGGTGTCCGGACGCGGAGAGGGTTGCGAGGCCGTGTGCGAGGGCCCAGACCTCCAGGGCGATGAACCGAGGCGCGACGCCGCCGAACCCCTCGGGAAAGGTCGCCTGAAGGGCCTCCACCAGGAGGTCGAACGGGCTCGGTCGGAGGCTCGGCACTGCGTTCGGTTCGGCAGCGGCGAGGCCGCGGGTCTCAAAGATCGCCGCGTAGTAACCGGGTTCTTCCTCGGCGAAAGCCAGATAGGCCTCGCCCATCCGGGTGAACCGCTCCAGCGGCGTGCCCTTGGCCGTGAGGGCGCGGGCGAGGCGCTCGGCGAGGTCGGCGAAGCCGCGGCCGGCCACCTCTTCGAGCAGGGCCTCGCGCCCGCGGAAATGGCGGTAGAGCGCCGCCGGCGTGACGCCGACGAGGCGGGCCGCATCCACCAGCGTGAAGCCGCCGATGCCGCGCTCGGCGATGAAGCGGCGTGCCGCCTCGATCAGCGCCTCCTTGAGGTTGCCGTGGTGGTAGCTTCGCCGGTCACCCGGTCCTTCGCGCCAATGCCGCACGCCAAACTCCCCGCCCCCGCTCCGCATCGACAGGACCGGTCGTGTCGGCCGAAGGTTCCCCGTCTCCCCTTCCCCTAACACGAAGGGATCGGCTGACGAGACCTCCCCGGGGCCACGGAGGTCGAATCCCGTCGGGTTTCCCGTATCCGACGGGCAGATCACGGGATTCCGTCTCGAAGACGCTTGTCGGGCGCGAAGCTTTGCCCCCATGATATTTACGAAGTAGAAACCTTGGGCTGTGGATCACGAGCCGTGCGGGAGTCGACGGGACAGGGTGATTTCGAAACCCTGACGGACCTCATCTACGAGGCGGCGATCCTGCCTGAGCTGTGGCCTGCGGTCCTGGACCAACTCGCCGCCATCGCCGGCGCCCAGGGAACGGTCCTGATCGCGGCCGATCTCGAAACCCATCGCTGGATCAACAGCGAATCCCTCGATCAGGTCATGGCCGATTTCGCCGCCGGGGGCTGGAGCAGCGCCGGTCAGCGCACGGCGAAGCTTCTCGCCGCCCGCCATGCGGGCTTCATCCGCGAGCAGGACGTCTACACCCAGGCCGAACTGGAGCAGGACGTCCTGATCCAGCAATTCCTGCGTCCGCGCGGGCTCGGATGGGGTGCCGCCACCGCCTGCCCGCTGACCACCGGCGACACGCTGATCTTCAGCATCGAGCGGCGCTACACGGACGGTCCGGTCCCGCAGGCCGCGACGGTGGTCCTCGACACCCTGCGGCCGCATCTGGGCCGCGCGGCCCTCGTCTCGGCCCGGCTGAAGCTGGAACGGGCACGCGCCGCGGTGGGCGCCCTTGAGGTGCTGGGCCTCCCGGCGGCCGTCCTCTCACGCCACGGGCGCCTGCAGGAACGCAATGCGAGTTTCACCGGCCTCGTGCCGCGGGTGGTGCGCGATCAGCGCGAGCGGGTCGCCCTTGCCCATCCCGGTGCGGACGCCCTCATGGCGAACGTGCTCGCCGGTCAGCGGGCGCAGGCGGCGCGCTCCATTCCGATCCCGGCCGACGACGACCATCCCGCCATAATTCTCCACCTGCTGCCCATGCGCGGGCAGGCCCAGGACGTCTTCGGTGGCGGCACCCTCCTGATGATCGCCGCCCCGGTCCTGCCGCGTCCCGTCCCGGGCACCGAATTGCTGGCCGGTCTGTTCGACCTGACGGCGGCCGAGGCGCGGATCGCGCGGGGCATCGCGGACGGCGTCACCATCGCGATCCTCGCCGCGCAGCAGAGCGTGCGGCCGGAAACCATTCGCGGTCAGGTCAAGGCGATCTTCGCCAAGACAGGTGTGACGCGCCAGGTCGACCTGGCCCGGCTGATCTCGGGCCTCAGCCTGATCCGGTGACGGCGGAGGTCACCGGGCGTCCCGGCCGCCGCCCACCCGATTCGCCGCCAGGGCGCGGAACAGGATGACGTTCGAAAGATCATACTGGACGGTGATCTCGGCGCCGTTCGCGGTCGGCGCGACGCTGTCGGGTAAGGGCGCCGGGGCCGGATTGATCAGGCAGGCGATCATCCGATCGCTCGTGCCCCGCTGCACGTGTCGCGCAACCCGCCGGCGCATCCATGGCGCCATCGTCCATCTCTCAAGCATGACCGCCCTCGCCCGTGGTTTGGAGAGTATTCAAGCGTGGGGTTGGGCGGCCTTCATCCCCCATTTGGGGGAAAGCGGGAATTCCTTCGCGGGAAATGTAACTTTAAAGCGATTCCTTCGGGGGAGGCCCTAGAGCCGAAAGAGGGAGCCCGCCCGCTCCAGGGCCGCCTTCTTGGCGTGCCGCGCCGCCTCCAGCCGCTCCACCTCGGACCGCAACAGGCGGATCCGCTCCTCGAGATCCTCGACCGACAGCGTGTCCAACGGTTCGCCGACCCGGTGAGCGATGGTCTGCCGGATGGCTCGGTCGTCCTCGTCGCGCATGGTGCTCCCCTCTCGTCCGTCAGTGCCAGCCCGTCCCCGCATCGAGGCGCGCGACCCCGAGATGCTGCGCGAGGGTCGCGCCGATATCCGCGAAGGTCTCGCGTCGGCCCAGGGACCCCGGCGTGACGCTTGGGCCGAAGGCCAGCACGGGAACCTGTTCCCGGGTGTGTTCGGTTCCGCCCCAGGTCGGATCGTTGCCGTGGTCCGCAGTGATGATGCAGAGGTCTCCGGGACGCAGCACGTCGTGGATCTCGGGCAGCCGGGCGTCGAAGCGTTCGAGTTCGGCGGCGTAGCCGGGCACGTCCCGGCGATGGCCGTGCTCGGTGTCGAAGTCGACAAGGTTGAGGAAGACGAGGCCGCCCTCCGGCAGCGCCGCGAATGCCGTCAGCGCGGCATCGAGACACGCGGTGTTGCCGCCAACCTTGATCTCCTGCCCGGTCGCCCGATGGGCGAAGATGTCGCCGATCTTGCCCACGCTGACGACGCTCCGCCCTGAGGCTCGGAGCACGTCCAGGAGGGTCCGGCCGGGCGGTTCGACCGCATAGTCCTTGCGGTTGGCGGTGCGCCGGAACCCGTCCTGCGCGCTGCCGACGAAGGGCCGGGCGATGACTCGGCCGACCCGGTAGGCGTCGCAGAGCTCGCGGGCGATCCGGCAGGTGTCGTAGAGCCGCTCCAGCCCGAAGCTGTCCTCGTGCGCCGCGATCTGGAACACGCTGTCGGCGGAGGAGTAGCAGATCGGCCGGCCGGTCCGGACATGCTCGGCGCCCAGGCTGTCGATGATCGCGACGCCGGCGGCGTGGCAGTCTCCGAGGATGCCCGGCAGGCCGGCTCGCGCGATCAGCGCCTCCGTCAGCGCGGCCGGGAAGGTCGGGACCGCGACGGGGAAGTAGCCCCAGGGCTCGCGGACCGGCACGCCGGCGATCTCCCAGTGACCCGAGGGTGTGTCCTTGCCGGCGGCGACCTCGACCGCGTGGCCGTAGGCGCCCGTCGGGGCGCCGGGGATCGCGAGACCGGGCGGCACCGCGCCGGTCGCGCCCATCGCCGCCAGCCCGAGGCCGAGGCGGGCCAGGTTCGGGAGTGCCAGGAGGCCCTGCCGCAGGCCAGCCCGGTCGCCCCGCCCCTCGGCGCAGGCGCGGGCGATGTGTCCGACCGTATCGGACCCGGCATCGCCGTAGCGAGCGGCATCCGGCGCGCCGCCGATGCCGACGGAATCGAGCACGATGAGGAAGGCGCGCGGCATGCCCGTTCCCCTCAGGCCGGGATCGGATCGGCGACGGCGTCGCTCTGGAGATCGAAGGCGGCGGCGAACAGCGCCTGGGTGTAGGCGGTCTTCGGCGCGGCGAAGATATCCTCGGCCGGGCCCTCCTCGACGACGCGGCCGTTCTGCATCACCAGCACGTAGTTCGCCAGCGCCCGCACCACCTTGAGGTCGTGGCTGATGAACAGGTAGGCGAGCCCGCGCTCGCGCTGCAGGTCGCGCAGGAGGGTGACGATCTGGGCTTGGACCGAGCGGTCGAGGGCAGAGGTCGGTTCGTCCAGGACGACGAATTTGGGCTTGAGCACGATGGCCCGCGCGATGGCGATGCGCTGCCGCTGGCCGCCGGAGAACTCGTGCGGGTAGCGGTTCATGGTTGCCGGATCGAGGCCGACATCGTCGAGGGCCTTGGCGACGACCGCCTGCCGCTCGGCCCGCGTCTTGACCGCGCCCTGGACCACCAGCCCCTCGGCGACGATGTCCGCCACTGTCATGCGCGGCGAGAGCGAGCCGTAGGGGTCCTGAAAGACCACCTGCATGTCGCGTCGGATCGGGCGCATGGCGGCGGGCGGCAGGCCCGCGATGGAGCGGCCGAGGAACACGATGGGGCCCTCGCAGCCGGTGAGGCGCAGAAGCGCCAGGCCGAGGGTGGTCTTGCCCGAACCGGATTCGCCGACGACCCCGACGGTCTCGCCGGCCCGGACCCGCAGGGACACCCCGTCCACCGCCTTCACGTGGCTGGTGGTCCGGCGCAGCCAACCCTCGCGGATCGGGAACCAGACCTTGAGCGGGCCGGCCTCCAGGAGGCGCCCGGCATCGGGGGGAACCGGGTTGGCCCGGCCCTTCGGCTCCGAGGCGAGGAGGCGGCGGGTGTAGTCGTGCTGCGGCCGGGCGAAGATCTCCGCCACCGGGCCGGCCTCGACGACGCGCCCGGCGAGCATGACGCAGACGTTGTCGGCGATGCGCTGCACGATGCCGAGGTCGTGGGTGATGAACAGCATCGCCATGCCGAGGCGCTTCTTCAGGTCGGCCAGCAGTGTGAGAATCTGCGCCTGGACGGTTACGTCGAGGGCGGTGGTCGGTTCGTCGGCCACCAGCAGGTCGGGCTCGCAGGCGAGCGCCATGGCGATCATCACGCGCTGGCGCTGTCCGCCCGAGAGCTCGTGCGGATAGGCGTTGAGGCGGCGCTCGGCGTCGCGCAGCCCGACCAGTTCGAGCAGTTCGAGGATGCGGGCCCGCGCCTTGCGACCGGACAGTCCGCGATGCACCTCCAGCACCTCGCCGATCTGCCGCTGGATCGTGTGCAGCGGGTTCAGGGAGGTCATCGGCTCCTGGAACACCATGGTGATGTCGGCGCCGCGGATGCCGCGCAGGCGCTTCTCCGGCAGGGTCAGCAGGTCTTCGCCCTTGAACAGGATGCGGCCGCCCGGATGGTAAGCGCTGCCGTCGAGGAGGCGCAGGATCGAGAGGGCCGTCACCGACTTGCCCGAGCCGGATTCCCCCACGAGGGCCAGCGTCTCTCCGGCCGTGATGGTGAAGCTCACGCGATCCACGGCGCGGGTCTCGCGCTCCCGCGCCCGGAAGGCGACCGACAGGTCCTGAACGTCGAGGAGCGTTTCGGGCATCGAGGCCTGTTCTGCAGCGGGGCGGAATTCGCCAGCACGCGGGTTATAGCGTGGGCGGACGGGATCGGCGAACGCGGATGCGACGTGGTCGGGGGCGTTTGTAATTGATCGTCGGCGCGCACGCTCTACAACCCGGACCGTGACCTTGCCCCTTCGCCGTCTCTCCGCCGCCCTGCTGTCCCTCCTCCTCGGTGTCCTAGCCCCAGGGTCGGCTCGCGCCGCCGCCGAGGGCGCGACGGAGACGGTCGAACAGGCCCTGTGCCGCCTCATCGAGGGCTCGGCCAAGGCCCGCGGCCTGCCGGTGCCGTTCCTGACGCGCCTGATCTGGCGCGAGAGCGCCTTCCGGGTCACCGCCGTGAGCCCCGTGGGCGCGCAGGGCGTCGCCCAGTTCATGCCGGGTACGGCCCGGGAGCGCGGCCTGACCGATCCGTTCGATCCCGAGCAGGCGATCCCGCACGCGGCTCATCTGCTCGCCGACCTCAACCGGCAATTCGGCAATCTCGGGCTGGCGGCGGCGGCTTACAACGGCGGGCCGGGCCGGGTCTCGGCCTGGCTCGCGGGCAGCGGCGGCCTGCCCACCGAGACCCGGAACTACGTCCTGGCGATCACGGGCTCGCCCGCGGAGGCCTGGCGCCCGGGCGCGGCGATCGAGATGCCCGAGGAGGACGCGCCGAAAGCGAAGGACGGTTCGACCAAGACGCAAGAGACCAAGATGCCGGAGACCAAGACGCCGGAGACCAAGGATCTCGGACCGAAGAAACCCGACGCCATGGCTTCTGAGCCCGGGGCCAATTCCGAGACCAGCTGCCTCAAGGTGACGGCGGCGCTGCGCATTCCGTCGCGCGGCGACCGGTTCGCCCTCGGCGGAAACGAGGGGCCGGCGGCGCCCTGGGGCATCCAGCTTGCCGGAAACTTCTCGAAATCGCTGGCGCTGCAGAGCTTCGCGCGAACACGGAAGCTCTACACAAGCGTGATCGGCGACGTTCGTCCGATGATCATCGGCACCCGCCTGCGCAGCCGCGGCACCCGCGCCTTCTACCGCATCCGCATCCCGGCCCAGAGCCGGGAGGCCGCCGACGGCCTGTGCGGGCGCATCCGGCAGGTGGGCGGCGCCTGCCTCGTCCTCAGAACCTGATCGGGACGCCAAGAACCTGAGGACCCGCTTCGCACCGCGACGCGACAGGTCGCCACGAATCGACCTCGCGCCAGGAATCGCGATCGCGCCATGAATCCGCCGCGCCGGCCCTATCACAGGGGGCTCGCCCCCCAACAGAGAGATGCATGACCCGGGTTCTTGCCGTCCTTGCCAGCCTCGCCGGACTCGCGCTCGTCGCGCTCGGCATCACGGCCTGCTCCCCCCTCGCCTTCTTCGACGCGATCGGTCCCCGGGACCAGGGCGGACGGATCAGCCTGAAGGACGCCGCGTTCGGCGCCCATCCGCGCCAGCGCCTCGACGTCTTCACCCCCGTGGCCGGCCCCACCGGCGCCCCCGTGCTGGTGTTCTTCTACGGTGGCTCTTGGAAGAACGGCGCGAAGGAGGACTATGCCTTCGTCGGACAGGCCCTCGCGGCGCAGGGTTTCGTGACCGTCCTGCCGGATTACCGGCTCTATCCGGAGGTCCGGTTCCCGGACTTCCTCGACGACGGGGCACAGGCCCTGGCGTGGGTCGAGCGGAACATCGCCGCCTATGGGGGCGACCCGAGCCGGGTGGTCCTCGCCGGGCATTCGGCCGGCGCCTACAATGCGGTGATGCTCGCGCTCAACCCGTCCTACCTGCGCCGGGCCGGCGTCGATCCGCGGGTGATCCGGGCGGTGGCGGGCCTGTCCGGTCCCTACGACTTCCTGCCGCTGGATGCCGGCACCGCCACGGACTTGTTCGGCGAGGCCCCCGACACGGCAGCGACCCAGCCCATCACCTTCGCGGGCCCGCACTCGCCGCCGGCCTTCCTCGCCTCCGGCGACGGCGACACCACCGTGCGCCCTTCCAACACGCGCAGCCTCGCCGCGCGGCTGCGCGCTGCCCGCGTACCGGTGCAGGAGCGGATCTATGCGGGGCTCGACCATGCCGACACCCTACTGGCGCTCTCCGTGACCTTCCGGTCGAAGGCCCCCGAGCTCGCCGAGATGGCGGCCTTCCTGCGCCAGCACGCCGGTGAGCGACCGCAGCAGGCGCGGATGGTGCCCCGCTAGGATCTGTCGGGGCGCAGCTAAAACCGGTTATCCCGAAACGACAGACGACAAGACAGATTCCAGGGGCTCAGGCGCCGCGCAAGGCGTCCCGCGTCTGCCGGTGGTCCGGCGCATCGGCGAAGGCCCGGCGCATCGCCGACCAGAGCGGCGTGCGCGCGAGGTTCTCATCCAGCGGCAGGGCACGCTGGAGCAGCCCGTCGGGGCGCCGGCGCTCGGGATTGGCGTTGAGCCAGGTGTTCCGGTTGGTGATGTCCCAGGTGAGGACGTTGAGCACCGCCGCCTCGTCCAGGACCACGTCGAGGAAGCGGCGGACCAGGTCGGACACCGCCCGGTCGCGGGCATTCAGGTCGGCGGGG
>NZ_LMMK01000021.1:64717-75902 GCF_001422795.1 Methylobacterium sp. Leaf88
GCAGGAAGGTGCGCAGCTTGTCCTGGTTCAGCGGGTGTTTCGCGTAGAGGTGCCCCTGCAGGCCGAGCCGGCGGATCGGCACGCCGCGGCGGCGCATCCCCTCCAGGGTCCGCAGCACCATCGCGCGGCGCTGGTCGATCCAGTCCGCGTCGAGTTCGAGATCGTTCTCGTTCCAGACCCCAGCGGCGTCCGGTGCAACCGCGTGCTGGATGCGGAAGGCGAGATCGACGTAAGCAGGCCCCAGCGCCGCGAGCCACGGGGTGCGCCGCAGCCCGTCCGGGCGCCCGTCCTGGGGGCCGCAGATCTCGTTGACCACGTCCCAGGCCTCGATCCGCCCCCGATAGCGACCGGCCATGGCGCCGATCCAGCGGCGCAGGAAGACTTCGCCCTCCCCCGCCGAGAGCCGTTCGCCGACCCAGGCCGGCAGGCCCTCGTGCCAGACCAGGGTGTGGCCGCGCAGGCGCTGGCGGTTGGTCTCCGCGAAGGCCGCGACCTCGTCCGCGTAGGTGAAATCGAGGCTGTCCGGTGCCCGCCAGGCATAGGTCAGCTTCATCGCGTTCTCGGAGACGAGGATGCCGGCCTCCCGCGCCAGGGCGCGCCCGTAGGCCGGGTCCTGGCGCAGGGTGGTTCCGTTCACCGCCGAGCCGTAGGCCACCCCCTTGCGCGCGGCCGCCGCCTGGAGGCTGTCCTCCGACCACGAAGGCGCCGCGGCGAAGCCGGGCCCTGCTGCGAAGACGGGACTCCCGGCAAGGCCGAGAGCGCCGCCGAGGACGGCTCGGCGGGAGGGGCCGGGACGGCTCACGCCCCGGCGGTCTCGGGCTCCGGCGGGATCACCCGGGGCCGGCGGTCCGGGCCGATCGCCACGAAGGTGAAGAGTCCTTCGGTGACCTTCATGGTCTCCTCGCCCTCGCGCTCCCGGCGCCAGACCTCCACCTGGATGCCCATGGAGGTGCGGCCGACCCGCACGATCCAGGCGTAGATGCTCACCTCGTCGCCGACGATGACCGGTCGGTGGAAGGTCATGGCCTCCACCGAGATCGTGGCGCAGCGGCCCCGGGAGCGCCGGGCGGCGATGTTGCCGGCCGCGAGATCCATCTGGCCCATCAGCCAGCCGCCGAAGATGTCCCCGGCCGGGTTGGTGTCGGCGGGCATCGCGATGGTGCGCACCACGGGCGGGCCGCGGTCGTCGGGCTGGCGCGATGCGGAGGCGTCGGTCGTCATGGAGGAGAGGGTCTCTGGTTGCGCTGGACCGGCGCACGCAAGCCGTGCGCCGCCCGCGCCGTCATCTCACATCGGCCGTGGAGCGGCCAGGTTCTCAATCCGGCAGTGCGAAGACCACGATGGCGTCGCCGGTGCCGAAGCCGGACCCCTTGGTGAAGGAGGCGCCGCCGGCTGCCACCGCGACGTACTGCCGGCCGTCGAGGGCGTAGGTGATGGGCGGGCCGCCGATGCCGGCGCCGCACTGGAAGCGCCACAGGATCGCACCGGTCTCGGCATCGTGGGCGTCGAGATGGCCGTCCTCCTCACCGGAGAAGACGAGGCCCGAGGCGGTGGCCAGCGTGCCGCCGGAGAGCCGGCTGCCGCCCTTCACCGTCCACTTGATCGCGCCGCCCTGGGCGAGGTCCACCGCCGTCAGGGTGCTGAAGCTCGGTTCGCCCTTGGCCTCGGTGGTCTCGGTGTAGCGGATCGCCGGCCGGTCGCCCGAGGCGGGGACCGTTCGGACCACGTAGGTGGTCGCTCCGTGCCGGACCTGGGCGAAGGCGGTCCCCCGCTGCGCATCGTAGGCGACCGGATGCCAGGAGATCGCCCCGAGCGGTCCGGGACTGACCACCGTTCCGGTTTCGGTCGGGGGCGCGTAGAGGTTCTTCTGGGCGATCAGCGGCTCGGACTTCGCCAGAAGCTTCCCCGTCATGCGGTCGTGGACGTAGAGCCAGCCGGTCTTCGAGCCCTGCGCCACGGCCTTGACCGGGCCCTGCGGCGTCGGCTGGTCGAGGAGGAAGGGCGGGCTCGCCACGTCGTAGCCCCACTCGTCGTGCGGGACCTGCTGATAGTACCAGCGCAACTGCCCCGTACGGACGTCGAGGGCGACGAGGCTCATGGTGTAGAGGTTGTCGCCCGGGCGCGAGAGGCCGAAATTCTGCGGCGCCGGATTGCCGGTGCCGACGTAGATCAGCCCGAGATCCCGGTCGTAGGCCGGCGTCATCCAGAGCGAGCCGCCCCCGACCCGCCAGGCTTCCGGGTGGGCCGGGGCGGCGGCCTTCTCGGCGGCGATGTCCCGGTGCAGCGGCACCCCGTCGGGCGTGGTCGCCGAGAAGGCGCCCTCCCAGCCGTCCGACTTGGTCACGTACCAGCGCCAGCGCTCGGCCCCCGTGGCGGCGTCGTAGGCCGCAAGCCAGCCGCGGCGGCCGTAGCCGCCTTCGATGCCCACCACCGCGCCGCCGTCGAGGCCGCCCTTGGCGTCTTCCACGTGCAGGCCGTAGCCGGCGCCGGCGACGCCGACGATGACGAGGCCGTCGGCCACCAGGGGCGGCATCTTGAAGCCGAGGCGGCTCGACCCCTGGACCGTACCGGCCCCGAGCGTGTCCGCCAGGGCCGAGGCGGTCTCCGATTCTCCCTCCTCCGGGCGCACCGCCTCGTGGTCCCACAGGACCTTTCCGGTGGCCGCGTCGAGGGCGATGATCCGCCCGTCCATGGTCGCCTCGAAGACCTTGCCGCCGGAGACGGCCACGCCCCGGTTGGAGGGCGGCCCGAAGATCTTCTCCGTGCGCGCCTTGTGGGTGTAGGTCCACAGCACCCGTCCGCTGCGCGCATCGAGGGCGGCGACGTGGTTCTGGGTGGTCGAGACGTAGAGCGTCCCGTCCACCATCACGGGTTCCGCCTGGAAGTAGCCGGTGATGCCGGTCTGGAAGATCCAGGCCGGGCGCAGGGCCTTCACGTTGCCCCGGTCGATCCCGGTGAGCGGCGAGAAGTGCTGGTTGGTGTGGTCGCGGCCGAACATCGGCCAGTCGTCGGCCGCCAGGGCCGCTCCCGGCAGGCTCGCGAGAATGAGGGCGGTGAGTCCGCGGCGAAACGTGTTCGGCATGAGCATTCCTCACCTCGGTTGCCCCGTGGCCGGGCGATCCGCAGCGGATTCTGGGACGGGAACGGTTCCGATCAGCCCGTTGCGCCCGGGCGTCCGGCCCCGGCGAGCTGCGCGGGCGTGTCGGCGGCGCCCATGGAGCCCGCCAGGGCGGCGGCGGTGAGCCCCGAGCCGTCCCGGGCATCCGGATCGGCGCCGTGGGCGAGGAGCAGCGCGACCATCTCGGTGCGGTTGAACATGGCCGCGGTCATCAGGGCCGTCCGGCTCCCCGTCCCCGTGCCGTCGACCTGGGCGCCGTGGGCGAGGAGCAGGCCGGCGATGGCCATGTCACCCTTGAAGGCGGCGCCGGCCAGCGGCGTCTGGCCCCGGTCGTTGGCGAGTTCGGGGTCGCCGCCCGCCTCCAGGATCACCCGCGTCGCCTCGGCCTGCCCGTTATAGGCGGCAAGCATCAGGAGGCTGTCGCCCTTGTCGTTGCGTAGGTTCGCCGGCAGACCCTGCCCGAACAGTGTCGCGAGATCCTCCGCGTGCCCCATGCGGGCGTACTGGAAGACCCGGGCGGCGAAGGCCAGGGTGTCGGCGTCGAGCTCGGGTTTCGGCGACGTCTCGCCGGTCGAAGAAGTCTCGGGATCCATCGGTCTGTCCGGTCTGGGGCGCGATGCGGCGGCGGTCCTGTGCGCAACCTAGCTCCGCGGGCGCAGGTGTCGAGGAACGGAGGGGCGGATTCTTTGCGGCCGCCGTCAGAACCCGTGGCGGTCGAGGGTCTCTCGCAGGATGTCGATCGGAATCGCGTAGTCGGACTGCATCCCGAGATCCGGTGCGGCGCTGCTGCCGTGGATGCAGACGTAGGTGCCGCGCACGAGGCCGACGAGATCGAGGAAGAAGTCGTCGAGCATGTCCTGGTTGGTCAGCATCAGGCAGCGCACGCCGGGCTCGGCGAAGGCGAGGTTGCTGAGGGCGGCCCCCATCCCGCCGATGACGAAGCGTGCGGCGGCGAAGATCTGGACCTGGCGCGCGAAACACTCTGTCTCCGGATGAACGGTTCGGTAGCCGCGCTCCGCCAGCACGGCGATCACCTCCGCCTCGTTGACGAGGCGCCGCCGCGCGTTGCGGTTGCGGCTGACGTAGATCCGCTCCGCCAGCGGCTTGGCCGGGGGGCCGATCCGCTGGCGGATCTCCCGCGCGGAGTCGATGACGAGGGGCGACTTGGTGATCGGCTGCCGGGTGATCGGGGTCGGATAGACCAGTTCCGCGAACACGACCTCGCGCTGCGTGAGCCAGACGATCCGATCCGCGCCGATGCCCAGGGCCGCCAGGGAGTCCCGGTAGACCGTTTCCATCGCCGGAATGGCGTGAACGGTGACCTTGGCGCCGTCGAGCAGACCGGCGCGGGCGGCGACGTGGAGACGGGGCAGGCACTCGATGAGCCAGTGCCCGTAATTCTCGGCCCAGAGCTGCCAGAGATGCACCGTGCGGCCGGACACCCGGCGCGGATGGGGGAGAGTGTGGTAAACCGAACCCGTTCCGTCGGGCGCCAGCGTCAGGGCGCCGAGATAATCGCCGCGATCGCGGTTGATGAGGCTCTCCTCGACCAGGGCATCGCCCACCTGAACCAGTGCGAACCCGAAGACGCGGGCATCCCGGAATCGGTAGACGCGTGCCCCGGGGGGCACGGCCTCGGAGCCGGAGAACCGCGCCGCGAAGTCGGCGATCCGCGGCGGCGCCCCGACCAGTTCGGCGAGGGCCCGCCGATACGGCGGCGCATCGATGGAGATCGCCGAGGGGGCCGGGATTTCGGCCGCGGGCCGGAGGCGGATCGAAGCGGGAGCGGCATCCGGCTTACCCACCATCCGGTACCCGCCGTGGCGTCGGCCCCCTTCGCCCAGGGCCGCGAGCCGCTGGTCGAGGAGGCGCGCCGACGGGTTCAGGGCGGGCAGGCGCGCCCGGAATCCCGTGCGCTCCGGCACCGCGTAGACGCCGCCCCGGGCCAGCATGGGATAGAGGACGGCGAAGGCAAAAGCTTGTTCGGCCTCGGAACAGCGACGCTGGTCGACGATCAGGCTCGGGCCGTGAAAGCGTGCCAGCCCGCGCAGCCAGCGCCGATCGTCCAGGCGGCCGCATGCCACGGTGACATCGCCCGGAGCCCGGGTCGCGAGATCGGGATTGGCGGTGACGAGACAGATCGGCGCCTGGATGAAGCGGCGTCCGAACGGTTCGAGTCCGGGAACGGGTTCATCGCAGAGGATCAGGATCGCGCTCGGCCGCGTTGCCATGGCGAGGATGGCGGGCACGAGGGCGAGGCGCGATAAATCGCCCCGTGCGGTGTTTCCGGCCTCGGCGGAGCGACGGGCGCGCAGCATCCGGCCGCTGCGGACCCTTTTCCAAGCGGCCGGTAGAAACCATACTTGCACCATGCCGACTCCGAAGAAGCCACGCGCTGCGTCCGACCCAGCTCCCGACGCGGAGGTTCTGACCACGAATGTCGGGAATTCCAAGGGCTCGGACGGCAAGGGCTCAGACGGCAAGCGTGCGGGCGCCGAGGGCGCTGGCCCCAAGGCCGCTGGGGCAAAGGCTTCCGGAACGAAGGCGTCCACACCGAGGACGCCGAATTCCAAGGCGTCGAAGCCCGAGCTCCAGCCCCTCGACGAGCATCTGGCGGCCCTCCTCAGCCCGGCCCTGAACCGGAACCGCCTGCCGCCGGTCGAGCCGCCGGCCCCGGCCCGTCCGGGCCAGCCGAAGCCGCCGCGCGGACGTGCCAAGGCGCCCGCGGCTTCCAACCAGGCGTCCGCGGCTTCGAGCCAGGCGCTCTCGGCTTCCAGCAAGGCCCCGGCGATCGTCCCGGACAAGGCCTCCGGCATGGGCTTCGGCGAAGCCGCGCAGGCGACCTTCGCCCATGGCGAAGCAGCCGACGTCGATCCGCGCCTCGCCCAGGCCCTGGGCCTGCGCGCCCCGGAGGACGGACCGGTCCCGGAGGGCCTGGGGGCGGTCGAGCCGGCGGATGATGAGGGGACCTCGCTGGCCGCGGACGGCGTCTCGGCCACCGTGGACGCGCTGTCGCGCCTGCTCACCGAAGGCAACCCGCTGTTCCGGGATGGCCAGACCTGGGTGCCGCACCGGCCGGATCGGCCGAAGAAGTCCGAGGGCGGTCTCGCCTTCACGCTCAAATCGGAGTTCGAGCCGGCCGGCGATCAGCCCCGTGCCATCGCCGAGCTGGTGGATGGCGTGAAGAAAGCCGAGCGCGATCAGGTGCTGCTCGGCGTCACCGGCTCGGGCAAGACCTTCACGATGGCGAAGATCATCGAGGCGACCCAACGGCCGGCCCTGATTCTGGCGCCGAACAAGACCCTGGCGGCGCAGCTCTATGGCGAGTTCAAGAGCTTCTTCCCTGACAACGCGGTGGAGTATTTCGTCTCGTACTACGATTACTACCAGCCCGAGGCCTACGTGCCGCGCTCGGACACCTTCATCGAGAAGGAATCGTCGATCAACGAACAGATCGACCGGATGCGCCACGCCGCCACCCGCGCCCTGCTGGAGCGCGACGACGTCATCATCGTCGCCTCGGTCTCGTGCATCTACGGCATCGGCTCGGTCGAGACCTACACGGCGATGTCGTTCACGGTGTCGCTTGAGGAGAAGATCGAGCAGCGCCAGCTCATCGCCGACCTCGTGGCGCTCCAGTACAAGCGCATCCAGTCGGACTTCGCCCGCGGCACCTTCCGGGTGCGCGGCGACGTGATCGAACTCTGGCCCGCCCACCTGGAAGACCGCGGCTGGCGCATCGGCCTGTTCGGCGACGAGATCGAATCCATCACCGAGTTCGATCCCCTCACGGGCAAGAAGATCAACGACCTCAAGTTCGTGAAGGTCTACGCCAACTCGCACTACGTGACGCCGCGCCCGACGCTCCAGCAGGCGATCAAGGGCATCAAGACCGAGCTTAAGCTGCGGGTCGACGAGCTGACGAAGATGGGCCGCCTGATCGAAGCGCAGCGCATCGAGCAGCGCTGCACCTTCGACATCGAGATGATCGAGGCCACCGGCGCCTGCAACGGCATCGAGAATTATTCGCGCTACCTCACGGGGCGCAAGCCCGGCGAACCACCGCCGACCCTGTTCGAGTACCTGCCGGACAACGCCCTGGTCTTCACCGACGAAAGCCACGTCACGGTTCCGCAGATCGGCGGCATGTACAAGGGCGACTTCCGCCGCAAGGCGACCCTGGCCGAGTACGGCTTCCGCCTGCCCTCCTGCCTCGACAACCGCCCGCTGCGGTTCGAGGAATGGGACGCGATGCGACCGCAATCGATCCACGTCTCGGCCACGCCGGCCAAGTGGGAGATGGAGCAGACCGGCGGCGTCTTCGCCGAGCAGGTCATCCGCCCCACCGGCCTCGTCGACCCGGTGATCGAGATCCGACCCGCCCGCTCCCAGGTCGACGATCTCCTGGGCGAAGTCCGCGAGGTGGCGCAGGCCGGATACCGTACCCTGGTGACGACGCTGACCAAGCGCATGGCCGAGGACCTGACCGAGTACCTGCACGAGAACAGCGTGCGCGTGCGCTACATGCACTCCGACATCGATACCCTGGAGCGCATCGAGATCATCCGCGACCTGCGGCTCGGGGCCTTCGACGTGCTGATCGGCATCAACCTCCTGCGCGAGGGCCTCGACATTCCGGAATGCGCCCTGGTGGCCATCCTGGATGCCGACAAGGAGGGCTTCCTGCGTTCGGAAACCTCCCTGGTTCAGACCATCGGCCGCGCGGCCCGCAACGCCGACGCGCGCTGCATTCTCTATGCGGACAACATCACCGGCTCGATGGAGCGGGCGATGGCCGAGACCGAGCGCCGCCGGACCAAGCAGCTCGCCTACAATGCGGAGCACGGCATCACGCCCCAGAGCGTGAAGCGCGGCATCGCCGACATCCTCGACAGCGTCTTCGAGCGCGACCACGTCCAGGTCGATACGGGGCTCGCCAAGAACGCCGTCACCATCGGGCACAACCTCAAGGCGGTCATGGCCGACCTCGAGAAGCGGATGCGCACGGCGGCCGCCGATCTCGACTTCGAGGAGGCCGCGCGCCTGCGCGACGAACTGAAACGCCTGCAGGCCACGGAGTTGCTGGTCTCGGACGATCCCATGACCCGCCAGGGCGACGTGGAGCGAGAGGCGGGGCGCTTCGGCGCCAAGCAGAGCCGCATTTCCAAGCCAACCCTCGACAATATGGGGCCTGGGACCGACCGCGAGCTGCCGGTCGGCGCTCCGGTCTGGCAGGAGCGCCCGAAGGCCCGCTCGACTCAGGGGCTCGGGGGACAGAAGCCGAAATACAAGGGCGGGGGCGGACGCAAGCGCGGCTGACCGCACGGGACCCCGGCGGTTTGCCCGCCGCGGGCCGGAACCCATCGGCGGCGGCGGGGCTTGGTTCGGCAACAGACGCCCCCTCCCGTTCGGAGCCTGTCCCGTGACCCACCCATTCTCGCCCCGCTCCCGGGCAGGCCGCCCGGCCTTCCGGCCCCGCGCTGGCGGTGCGATCACCGCCCTGTTCCTGTCGGGCCTCGCCCTCTCGGGCGCCGTCGGCCTGCTCGTCGGGCCCGCGAGCCTGCGGCCGGCCTCGGCACAGTCGGTGGCCAATCCCAACGATCAGCCGACGCCCGGCACCCTGCCCGGCCGCGACACCGCGGCGGGCGCCGCCGAGCGGCCGACTGGCCAGGTCGCGCCGCCGAAGGCGATCTCCGCCCCGACCGCCGTCACCGCATCGGACGCAAAGCCGGGTGCGCGTACGAACCCGCTGGACCACCTTCCGGCGAAGGATCGCGCGGCCACGGGTGGAACGCGCCGCGACTGAGGCGTCGGCGCGGGGCCGCCATCGTTCATCGACACAGGGGAGAAGCGCATATGGGTCTGCTCGATCAAGTCATCGGCGGCGTTCTCGGACAGGTGCTCGGCGGCGGGCGCGAGCCCGAGCGAAGCGGCGGCCCGAGTGGCGGCTCAAGTGGCGGCATGCTCGGCGGGGCGATGTCGCCGATCGTTCAGGCCCTCTTGATGCTGCTGATGTCGAAGGGTGCCGGCGGCCTCGGGGATCTTCTGGGCGGCGGCCGTCACGACGAGGGCCGCCCGCCCCGCGGCGATGACGGGGGTGACATCGGCGGCTTCGGCCAGGACCGCGGCCCGGAGCCGGGCTACGGCCGCGATCGGGGCGAAGACGCCTCGCCCCTGCCCGGACGCGAAGGCGATTTCAGCGACCTGTCCGGGATGCTCGACGGCCCTGGCGACCGTGCCTCGGCCCCTCAGGATCGCAGCGCCGGTGCGGGGCCCTACGCGCATCTCGATCACGAGGCGCAGGACGGCCGCAGCGGGCTCGACGGGCTGATCGACCGCTTCCAGCGCGGGGGCCTCGGCGACGTCATGGAATCCTGGATCGGCTCCGGCGAGAATCGTCCCGTGGCGCCCGATCGTCTCGCCGACGCCCTCGGTTCGGACACGGTGAACGCCCTTCAACAGCGCACCGGCCTCGACCGGGACAACCTGCTGTCGCAGCTCGCCCAGGCCCTGCCCCAGGTCATCAACGGGCTGACGCCGCAGGGCCGCCGACCCACAAGGGAGGATATCCGGGGCTGGTGACCGCCCGTCAGGGCGAACCGAAGCGCATGCCGGGCTCGTAGAGCCGGAAGGTGTTGCGCCCGGAATCCTTGGCTTGGAACAGGGCGAGGTCGGCATTCCGGCACAACAGGTCGGGCTCGGTCCCGTCCTGGGGCGCCATCGCGACGCCGACGCTCACGCCGACGGTGACGCTGGTGCCGTCGACGTCGATCGGCTGAGACACGACCTCGATCAGGCGCTGGGCCAGGGTCCGGACGCTGCTGCTCACCACGGGTCCGGTCTGGATGATCATGAACTCGTCGCCTCCGATCCGCGCGACGGTGTCCTCGGACCGGACCAGGGCGCGCAGGCGGTTCGCGACCGTCCGCAGCAGGATATCGCCGGCATGGTGGCCGAGGGTGTCGTTCACGAACTTGAAGCGGTCGAGATCGAGACAGAGGACGGCGAAGGTGGCCCCGCGACGCTGGCTCACGGCGAGTTCCTGGACGAGGCGCTCGCGGAACAGCGTCCGGTTCGCGAGATCCGTCAGGGCGTCGTGCCGTGCCATGTGGGCGATCTGGAATTCCGCCTCCTTGCGCGCACTGATGTCGCGCGCCGCGGCCACGTAGCCGGTCGCCCGCCCGCCGTCGGCATCGTAGGTCAGGTTGAAATTGACCTCGACCCAGATCCAGTTGCCGTCCTTCCGGCGGTAGCGCTGGGTCGACACCGCCCGGGTGACGCGCTCCGCGCCGAGATCGGACAGGAGCCGTCCATACGCCTCCGCATCGGCGGGATGGACCTGGTCCAGGGGCCGGGTGCCGATCAGTTCCTCGGCCTCGTAGCCCAGGAGGGTGCGTGAGGCCGGCGAGACGTAGCGGCGCACGGTGTCGAGGGTGGCCCAGATCACCATGTCGGAGCTGTTCTCGGCGAGAAGCCGGTAATGGGCCTCGCGCTCCCGCAGCTTGGCCTTCGCCCGATGCAGGCTGAGCTGTGCCGCCACGACCGAGGCCAGATCTTGCAACCGCGCGCGATCCTCCGGTGCGAACCGGCGCGGGACCTGATCGACGACGCAGAGGATGCCGACGCGCAACCCGGCCTCGGCGACGAGCGGGGCGCCCGCGTAGAACCGGACATGCGGCGGATTGATCACCAGGGGGCTCTCGCGAAAGCGCGGATCCGCCCAGGCATCCTCCACCACGAACACGTCGTCCGACAGGATGGCGTAGTTGCAGAATGCGCCCTCGCGCGCCGTCTCGTCGAGGTCGAGGCCACACTTGGCCAGGAAGTGCTGGTGGTCTGCCGCGATCAGCGAGACGTAGGAGATCGGCATGCCGAACAGGACCGCCGCCGTGCGGCAGATGGCGTCGAAATGCGGTTCGGGTTCCGCTTGCAGGATGTCGAGATCCTGCAGCGCCCTCAGGCGCTCGGCTTCGTTGCTCGCTTTGGGGTACATGCGTGCCCTGAATTCCAGCGGACCGGCGAACCCGACCGGCTGGGCCCGGCACCTCCGGGGTGCCGGGCCCAGCC
>NZ_LMMK01000021.1:75961-169868 GCF_001422795.1 Methylobacterium sp. Leaf88
ATCGTGTAGTTGGACGGACAGTCTTCCGAAGAACCGGATGCCCATTCGCCGGACATCATGTTCGCATCCATTTACGAAATGAGCTTTAACGAGCCAGGTCTGAGCATTTCCCGAACGAAGGTGCGGCACGTCATCATCCCCCGTTATTTTGTCGGACGGATCTGGCAAGTCGCGCAAAAGAATGTCGATCGCCCGGATTGGACGATCCGCTCGATCGTGCCAGTACATCCCCGCGCTCCACAACGGTGACCAACCCGGTCGTAGACCCGGAACGCGTGTTGAAACGCGCCGCTGCCGCCATCGGTATGGGCGTAATCGCGCAGGGTCGATCCTCCGGCCGCCACGGCCTCGGTCAGAACCTCGCCGATGACCTTGGCGAGCCGCCGGGCCTTCGGTGTCGGCGTCCCGTCCGGTCTGGCGAGTTGTCCCGCCCGCATCTCGGGGTGCAGCCCCGCCCGATGAAGGGCCTCGCAGACGTAGATGTTGCCGAGACCGGCGATCAGTCGCTGGTCCAGGAGGGCGGCCTTCAGCGGCGTGATCCTGTTGCGGAACAGGCGCGCGACGGCGTCCGCGGTCAGGGCCTCGCTCAGGGGTTCGATCCCCATGCCGGCGAAGTGCCGGCTCTCGCCCAGGGCGGGGGTCGGAACGAGATCCATGAAACCGAAGCGCCGGACGTCGTTGTAGGTCACGGTGGCGCCGTTCGACATCGCCATGACGACATGGTCGTGCTTGGCGTTGCCCTGTGCGCCCTCGAGGTAGAAATCGCCGGGTGAGAGATTGCGCCCGTCCGGCAGGGCCACGTCGAAGCGCCCGCTCATGCCGAGATGCATGATCAGCGACTCTCCCGAATCGAGACCGGCCACGAGGTACTTCGCCCGACGGGCGAGGTCCGTGACCGTGCGACCCTCTAGGCGCTCGGCGAAGCGGTCGGGGAACGGGAAGCGCAGGTTCGGACGCCGCAGGATCACGCGGCTGAAGCGGGACCCCACCAGGGCCGGGGCGAGGCCGAGCCGTACGGTTTCGACTTCCGGGAGTTCGGGCATGCGTTCGATCGGTGTCTTCGGTGCGGCATCGCCGATGGGGCACGTGCGGCGTCGCCGATGGGGACTGGGCTCGGATGGCAGATGGCGATTTCGGCCACGTTTCGCTATGAGCGTCCGCGAGAGGGTGGTCCATGAGTTCGGTGAAACGGTCGGTCGATCAATCCGCGGACGAGGCGAGCACGCATTTCGGCTTCGAAAGCGTGTCCCTCGACGAGAAGCAGGGGCGCGTCGACGACGTCTTCCGCTCCGTCGCCAAGCGCTACGACCTCATGAACGACCTGATGTCGGGTGGGCTGCACCGCGCCTGGAAGTCGCACCTCATCTCGATGCTGCGGCCGCCGCGCAACCGGCCCTTCCGGCACCTCGACGTGGCCGGCGGCACCGCCGACATCGCGTTCCGCGCCCTGGAGGCCGGCGGCCCCGCGACGCACACCACCGTGCTCGACATCAACGAGGCCATGCTGCGCGTCGGCGCCGAGCGGGCCGGGGACCGCTTCACCGGGCGCATCGACTTCGTCACGGCCAATGCCGAGGCGCTGCCCCTCCCGGCGGAGCGGTTCGATGCCTACACCATCGCCTTCGGCATTCGGAACGTACCCCGGATCGACAAGGCGCTCGCCGAGGCGCACCGGGTCCTGAAGCCCGGCGGCCGGTTCCTCTGCCTCGAATTCTCGAAGGTCGACCTGCCGGTGCTCGACCGGATCTACGACGCCTACTCGTTCCACGTGATCCCGCGCCTCGGCGCGCGCGTGGCCGGCGACGCGGATTCCTACCGCTACCTCGTGGAATCGATCCGCAAGTTCCCCTCCCCCGGGCGTTTCGCCGGCATGATCGAGGCGGCCGGGTTCCGGCACGTCAGCCACCGGCCCCTGACGGGCGGCATCGTGGCGATCCATTCGGGCTGGAAGGTCTCGTGACGGCGGGTTTCGTGACGACGCGGGCCGCCTGATGCTCGGCGCCGTCGTTCACCTGGCCCGCGGCGCGCATGTCGGCTTCGTGCTGGCGCGCGAGGGCGCCCTCGCCCTGGTCGACCCGACCGAGTTGCCGCCGCACCTCCGCCTCGTCCTGCGGATCGGCCGGATGCTGGAGCGTCCCGGCCTAGGGGTCGGCGCCGGCCCGCTCCAGCGCGCCCTGACGCGCCTCGGGCCGAGCTACGTCAAGTTCGGCCAGTTCCTCGCCACCCGCCCCGACATCGTCGGCATGGCGGCGGCCCGCGACCTCGAGACCCTGCAGGACCGTGTCCCGCCGTTCCCGCAGGAGACGGCGATACGCCTCGTGGAGGCGGCCCTGGGCAAGCCGGTGGCGCATCTCTTCGTCTCGTTCAGCCCGCCCATCGCGGCGGCCTCGATCGCGCAGGTCCACAAGGCCCATATCCTCGACCTCGACGGCACCGAGCGCGTGCTGGCGATCAAGATCATGCGCCCGGGCGTGCGCGAGCGCTTCCAGCGCGACCTCCAGGTCATGCGCTTCATGGCCCGCGTGGTCCACGTGCTCTCGCCCAAGGCCGAGCGCCTGCGCCCCCGCGAGGTGGTGGAGATCCTCGCCCGCTCCGTGATGATGGAGATGGACTTCCGGCTCGAAGCGGCCGCGATGTCCGAGCTGGCGCAGAACACCCGGGACGACGCGGATTTCCGCGTGCCGAAGCCCGATTGGGAGCTGACCGCCCGCGACGTGCTCGCCAGCGAGTGGATCGAGGGCATCCGCCTCAACGACCGCGCCGCCATCGTGGCGGCCGGGCACGACCCGAAGGCCCTCGGCCGGGCCGTGATCCAGTCGTTCCTGCGCCACGCCATCCGGGACGGCTTCTTCCATGCCGACATGCATCCGGGGAACCTGTTCGTCGATCCGACCGGAACGCTCGTGGCCGTCGATTTCGGCATCATGGGCCGGCTTGGGCACATGGAGCGGCGCTTCCTCGCCGAGATCCTGCTCGGCTTCATCCTGCGCGACTACAAGCGCGTGGCCCAGGTGCATTTCGAGGCCGGCTACGTGCCGGCGCACCATTCGGTCGAGGATTTCGCCCAGGCGATCCGAGCGATCGGCGAGCCGATCCATCAGCGCAAGGCCGACGAGATCTCGATGGCCAAGGTGCTCACCCTGCTGTTCGACATCACCGCCCTGTTCGACATGAGCACCCGCACCGAACTGGTGATGCTGCAGAAGACCATGGTGGTGGTCGAGGGCGTCGCCCGCTCGCTCGATCCGCAACTCGACATGTGGACCGGCGCGGAGCCCGTGGTGCGCTCCTGGATCGCCCGCAACCTCGGGCCGGTGGGCCGTGTCGAGAGCCTCGGCCGCGCCGCTCTGACCATCACCGACGTGGTCTCGGACCTCCCCGACCTCGCCCAGCGCCTGCGCCGCATCCTGGTGCGCCTCGACGAGCGGGGTTCCAGCGACGCCGGTCGCCTCGACGCCTTCGCCCGGGCCGAGCGCAAGCGCGCGATCTGGTCGACGGTGGCCCTGTGGGGCATCGCCATCGGTGCGCTGGTGATGGCGTTCCGGTAGCCTGCCTTGCAACGCTCCGTCAGGCTCGCCTCCCGAGGGGTTCGACCATGACCCGCCCGCTCCAGAACCGCCGCATCCTCCTCGTCATCGGGGGCGGCATCGCCGCCTACAAGGCGCTGGACCTGATCCGGCGCCTGCGCGAGCGCGGGGCACAGGTGCGCCCGCTCCTGACCAAGGGGGCCCAGGAATTCGTGACGCCCCTGGCGGCGGCGGCCCTCGCCGGTGAACGCGCCCATACGGACCTGTTCGACCGGGCCGAGGAAGCCGACATCGGTCACATCAAGCTTGCCCGGGACGCGGACGCCATCGTGGTCGCGCCGGCCACCGCCAGCCTGATGGCCCGCATGGCCACGGGCGATTCGTCCGACCTCGCCGCCACGGTGCTGTTGGCCACAACCCTGCCGATCCTGATCGCGCCCGCGATGAACGTGCGGATGTGGCAGCACCCGGCCACGCAGCGCAATCTCGCGACCCTGCGCGGCGACGGCGTCCGCGTCGTCGGTCCCAATGAAGGCGCCATGGCCGAAGCGGAGTTCGGGCCCGGCCGCCTCGCCGAGCCCGCCGAGATCGCCGACGCGGTGGAGACGATGCTGGCGGAGGCCCGTCCAGCCTCGGGCTTCGGCTTCCTGGCGGGACGCGGCGCGACCGTTGAGGCCGCGTCCGGCCCCTTGGCCGGCCGGCGCGTGCTCGTCACCTCCGGGCCGACCCACGAGCCGATCGACCCCGTGCGCTACCTCGCCAACCGCTCCTCCGGGCGCCAGGGCCATGCCATCGCGGCCGCCGCGGCGGCGGCCGGCGCGACGGTCATCCTGGTCTCCGGGCCGGTGGCGATTCCCCACCCGCCCGGTGTGCAGGTGGTCCCGGTCGAGACCGCCCGCGCGATGCTGGCGGCAGTGGAGGCCGCCCTCCCCGCCGACCTCGCCATCTTCGCCGCCGCCGTCGGCGACTGGCGACCGGCCGAGACGCGCGCGTCCAAGATCAAGAAGGACGGCTCCGCGCCGGCGCCCCTCGCCATGGTCGAGAACCCCGACATCCTCGCCACTATCGCGGGACGCTCGGCCGGGCGCCCCCGCCTCGTCGTCGGCTTTGCGGCGGAGACCGACCGGGTTCTCGAGAACGCCCGCGCCAAGATCGCCCGCAAGGGTTGCGACCTCATCGTCGCCAACGACGTGTCGCCGGCCGGTGGGGTGATGGGCGGCACCGCCAACACCGTCCATCTGGTCGGGCGCGACGGCACCGTCGAGACCTGGCCGACCCTCGACAAGGACGAGGTCGGTCGAAGGCTGATCCAGCGTTTCGCCCGCCTCCTCGACGCCTGATCCACAGGCGCGGGACAAGCGCGCGGAGCCGATCGCGGGCTGGCGCGTTAAGGCTTGACTAACGTCTCTCGCCGCATCATTTCGGCGTCGTTCGCACGTGCAGCAGATCCGCTCGCCCGCGCAGCTCCACAGGAACTCCCGACCCCAATGCCCAGCGACAGTAGTCGATGGACCGCGCCGCCGATGGCCCTCCGCGAGACCCGCGCCTGATCGCTTGATCCGGCTCGCCCGCGACCGGCCCCGATGGCCCGGTCGAACGAGGTGAGCCCATGACCTTATCGAATGCCTTTCCACGCCTGCGCGTCGCCGTGGCGCCCGTGCGGACCCTCAGCTTCCGCCGCGCGGATGGCTCCAAGCTCGTGCGCGTCAAGGCGCGCCGGCCCAGGACACGGCGTTCCACGCCGGGCGACGCCAGCGTCGCGCTGATCATGGCCGTGATGATGACACTGGTGTTCGGCCCTGTGATCGGCGTTCACCTGATCGCCGCCTTCGCGGCGGACGTTCCCCCGCAGGAGATGGTGGCCCGGGGCAGCGGAGCGGCACTGCCGCCGGGCTGAGCGTCCGGCCGTATCCCTTCTCCTGCACGGGGGCGGCCCCTCGCTCAGGCCCGCGCCGCCTCCAGCTCCGCCGAGAGAGCGGCCTCGGCCGCCATGATCTTGCGGACCGCGGGACGGGCATTGATGCGGGCGAGGTAGGCCATGATTGCGGGCTCTTCCGGCACCAGCTTGAAGCTCGTGGTCCAGCTGAGCGCGGCGCCCCACAGCACATCGGCGGCGGAGTGCCGGTCACCGAGGAGGTAGGGGCCCGGCGTCAGGGCCTCGACTACCGTCCCCAGCACCGCGTCGAAGTCGCCGTAGGGCGACATCGCCCTGGGACCGGGCTCGCGCTGAAGTGCCCGGTCGACCACCGCCGGCTCGAAGGTCGAGCCATAGAAGACCATCCAGCGCAGGTACGGCCCGCGCAGCGGGTCGCCGATGGGCGGAGCGAGGCCCCGCTCGGGAAACAGGTCGGCCAGGTAGAGGTAGATCGCCGCCTGCTCGGTGATCAGCGCTTCGCCGTGGCGCAGGGCCGGCACCTTCCCCAGGGGATTGATCCGCAGGTACTCGGGCTCCCGCCCCCGTCCCGACGGCAGGTCCAGAACGTCCAGCGTGTGCGGCGCGGCGAGTTCCTCGAGCAGGATGCGTACGCCGGAGGATCGCGTCTGGGGGGCGTGGTAGAGCGTGAGATCGGGTTCCAAGCGGCAGACCTTCCGGGTGAATCGGTCGGCGCAGGCTCTGCGCCGGGACCGCTCAGGTCAACCGTTCGAACCAGTGTCCGATGCGGCGCCGGGCCCGGGAGGGTGCGGCTCCGCGCTCGCCTGAGGTCGCGCACGCCCGCTATCAGACTAATATCCAGGCTTGCCCGCGTCCCATTCTCGTCGGTGAGCACCGATTCGGTTCGTTCCCGACGATTCAGCGCGAGAAGGTTCTCGACCGGTCCGCCGGACATCCGTGTGTCGGCCGCTCGCTCAACCCGATCTGCGTGCCTCAACCGCCTCGGCGAGGAGACAGAGGATCTCGAAGGCAAGAGTCGCCCCCGCGAGCGCCGTCACACCGGAGGGATCAAGGGGCGGTGCGACCTCGACCACATCGGCACCCACGAGATCCAGGCCGCGCAGGGACCGCACGATCTGCAGCGCCTCGCGCGCCGTGAAGCCCCCCATCTCCGGCGTGCCGGTGCCGGGCGCATAGGCGGGATCTAGGGCGTCGATGTCGAAGCTCAGGTAGGCCGGCAAGGGGCCGATCACGGCGCGGGCCTCGGCCAGGACCGCTGGCAGGCCGCGATCGATCACCGCCTCCATCGGCAGGATGCGTACGCCCTGGGCCAGGGCCCAGTCGAGCTCGTCCGCCGAATCAGTACTGCCGCGCAGGCCGATCTGCACCATCCGGCGGGGATCGAGGACGCCGTCCTCGATGGCGCGGCGGAACGGGGTGCCGTGGGTCAGGCGCGTGCCGTCGTACTGCGCGTCATCGGTGTCGCCGTGGGCATCGATGTGGATCAGGCCGACGGGACGCGCTCCTCCGAGGGCCCGGAGCACCGGGTAGGTCACGAAGTGGTCGCCCCCGACCGAGAGCGGAACGATCCGGGCATCCGCCAGGGGCCGGTAGAAGGCCTCGATGGCCCGGGCCGTGGCGGCCACGTCGACGGGATTGACGGGAACGTCGCCGAGATCGGCGCAGGCCGCGAGGTCGTAGGGTGCCACGCCGGTGGCCGCGTTCCGGGCGCGGGTGCCGGTGGAGGCCTCGCGCACGCCGCGCGGACCGAGCCGCGCGCCGGGCCGGTTGGTGGTCGCGCCGTCGAAGGGAATGCCGATGAGGCCGATATCGATTCGCCCCGGAGCTTCGGACGGGTCGATCACGGGCAGGCGCATGAAACTGGCGAGCCCCGAGAATCGCGGGGTCGCCATGCCCGATTGGGGTCGATGCCGCGCGATCCGCGCCCGATCCGCCTCGCTCCGCATCCGCTCTCCTCTCGCGCTCGGGTGGCGCGTCGACAGCCCCCCTGGGCGCCGAACCGACGACGGCACGATGACGTTCCGTTGACGGATCGGCAACGCGTGGCTATAGAGCCCACATCGCCGACGGACGCGCACTCCGCGATCGTCGGCTTCGCCATTGCCCGAACAACCTGCACGCGATCCACCGACACTCAAGCCCGCGGGCCCGTCGCGATCGCCTCAAACGTGACGAGGATGCCCCATGGCCAACACCGTGTCGGCCAAGAAAATGACCCGCAAGATTGCGAAGCGCACCGCGGTCAACCGCTCGCGTCGCAGCCGTATGCGCACCTTCGTCCGCAAGGTCGAGGAGGCCATCGCCGCCGGTGATCAGTCCAACGCGCTGACCGCCCTCCGCGCCGCCGAGCCCGAGATCATGCGGGCCGCCCAGCACGGCATCGTGCACAAGAACAACGCCTCCCGGAAGGTCTCGCGCCTCGCCGCGCGGGTGAAGGCGCTCGCCGCCTAAGCCATCCTTCCAGCAGAGACGCGAAAAAGCCCGGCAGCGATGCCGGGCTTTTTTCGTTTCGGCTTCTGCGACCCTTGCGCGGAGCACGCGCCCGCCGCGACCGAGACCATGCGAGACGACGCCCCTGACACGCCCGAATCGGGACAGATCCGGTGACACGGCGTTAACGCTAACTGGAATCTGTCTTGTTGCGACCTGTCGAGGGCGAGTGTAGCTTAACGATGTGTCACGATGAACCAACAAATACCCGGTTACGGCGAGTCCAGGGCGAATCGTACACAAGGTGGGAGCGTCGCCTGGACTCGGCACCGGAACCCCGCGTCGGAATTGCTGCAATTTTAGCTATCCCCGTAAGTCCCGTTGTTAGGAGAACCGTAGCTTATTGTTGATAGGCTTGCTTCATCGACAAAAGCCTTCCCGGAGGCAGTTGACTCTGGTCCGGCAATATGGGTCTCGCGAATGCCTCGCGGGGCGCAACGTCAGTCAAGTGTGCGTACGTACCGGTGGCGGCCCTCCGCTCTCGGGACGAGGAGAGCGATGATGCATGTCGACGGTAGCGTGTCCGGCAATGCCGAGATGGGCATGAGCGGCGTGAGCGGTCCCGATACGGTGGCTGCCTGGGCCCGGGTGAAGCGGCGCCTGCGGGCGGAATTGGGCGAGGATGTGTTCGCGAGCTGGTTCGCCCGCCTCGAACTGGTGGAGGTCCTGGACGGAACCGCCCGCCTCACGGTGCCCACCCGATTCCTCAAGAGCTGGATCGAATCCCACTACCTCGACCGGGTGCTGAACACCTTCCGCAGCGAGGTCGAGACCGTGTCGCGCCTCGACGTCTCGGTACGGGGTCCCTCCGCCGCGGCCCGCCCCGTTCCCAGCGTCCCGAAGACGGCGAGCAGCGCCGCGAGCCCCCTCGCCCGCCTCCAGGCCGCCGGCTCAGCGATGCCGTCGCACGGGGACGGCCTGAACGTCTCCGAGGGCGAGTCGGCCCAGGCCCCGCGCGGCGAGGCCGGCGGCGACCTCAACGGCGCCCCCCTCGACAACCGCCTGACCTTCGCGAGCTTCGTCGTCGGCCGTTCGAACGCCCTGGCCCACGCCGCCGCCGAGCGCGTCGCCCGCCACGACGGCCAGGGTGCCCTCTACAACCCGCTCTACTTCCATGCCGGCGTCGGCCTGGGCAAGACCCACCTCCTCCACGGCATCGGCCATGCCGCCCGGGAATCCGGCCGCCGGGTGATCTACCTCACCGCCGACCGCTTCATGTACGGCTTCGTCAACGCGCTGAAGACCCAGAACGCGCTGGCCTTCAAGGAGCGCCTGCGCGCCATCGACCTCCTCATCCTCGACGACGTCCAGTTCATCCAGGGCAAGTCGATCCAGGCCGAGTTCGGCCACACCATCAACGCGTTGATCGATGCCGGCCGCCAGGTGGTCGTCGCCTCGGACCGTCCGCCCACCGAGCTCGAAGCCCTGGAGGAGCGCGTGCGCTCGCGCCTGGCCGGTGGCCTCGTGGTGGAGATCGGCAGCCTCGACGAGCAGCTGCGCGCCTCGATCCTCTCGGCGCGACTGGCCGCGGTGCAGGTCTCGCATCCGAACTTCGAGGTGTCCCCGACGGTGGCCACCTACGTCGCCCGGGCGATCACGGCCAATGGTCGCGATCTCGAAGGCGCCGTGAACCGTCTCCTGGCCCACGCCACCCTCACGGGCACGGCCGTGACCATGGAGACCGCCGAGACGGCGATCCGCGATCTCGTGAAGAACCGCGAGCCCAAGCGCATCAAGATCGAGGACATCCAGAAGCTGGTGGCCTCGCGCTACAACGTCTCGCGCTCCGACATCCTGTCCGAGCGGCGCACCGCCGCCGTGGTCAAGCCGCGCCAGATCGCGATGTACCTGTCGAAGGTGCTCACCCTGCGCTCGCTGCCCGAGATCGGCCGCCGCTTCGGCGGGCGCGACCACACCACCGTGCTGCACGCCGTGCGCAAGATCGACAAGCTGATCGGCGAGGACAACGTCCTGAACGACGAGGTCGAGCTTCTGAAGCGCATGCTGCAGGATTGAGCGCGCCGGGGTGTCGCGCCGTCGTGCGACGCCCCGAAACATCCGCGGATAGCCGGCCTCTCGCACTTGCGTTCGCCCGGAGGCTTCGCCAAGTTCGACGGCCACGGTGCCAGGGCGCACGTGGAACCGGAGCGCTTCGATCGCGCCCGTTCCGGCGACGTCCGACGAGAGACCACGAGTTCAGACCATGAGAGTCACTGTCGAGCGTGCGGCCCTTCTTCGGTCGCTCGGCCACGTGCACCGCGTGGTGGAGCGCCGCAATACCATCCCGATCCTGTCCAATGTCCTCCTCCGCTGCGACGCAGGCAGCCTGGAGCTGCGGGCGACCGACCTCGACATCGAGGTGACGGAGACCATTCCGGCCGACGTGGTGGATGCCGGCGCCACCACGGTGCCCGCCCACGTCATCTACGACATCGTGCGCAAGCTGCCGGACGGCGCCCAGGTCTCGCTCGAGACCAGCGGCGAGACCGGGCAGATGACCATCCGTTCGGGGCGTTCGCGCTTCTCGCTCGGCGCCCTGCCCGAGGGGGATTTCCCCGATCTCGCGGCCGGCGAGCTGCCGACCCGCTTCGTGATCGCGGCCTCCGACCTGAAGCGCCTGATCGAGAAGACGCAGTTCGCGATCTCGACGGAAGAGACGCGCTACTATCTCAACGGCATCTATCTCCACACCATCGAGGTCGATGGGACCCTGCGCATGCGCGGCGTCGCCACCGACGGGCACCGCCTCGCCCGCGTCGAGATCGAGGCGCCCGAGGGCAGCCGCGACATGCCGGGGATCATCGTGCCCCGCAAGGCGGTGGCCGAGATCATCAAGCTGGTGGAGGACGGCGGCGAGAGCGTCGAGATCGACCTGTCGCCGGCCAAGATCCGCTTCAAGTTCGCCAGCGGTGTGGTGCTGATCTCGAAGCTGATCGACGGGACCTTCCCGGATTACCAGCGCGTGATCCCGTCGGGCAACGACAAGTTCCTCACCGTCGAGCGCGACGTCTTCGCCAAGGCCGTCGATCGCGTCTCGACGATCTCGTCGGAGCGCGGCCGGGCGGTGAAGCTGGCCGTGCAGGAGGGCCGCCTCGCCCTCTCGGTGAACAACCCCGATTCCGGCAGCGCCACCGAGGAACTCGACGTCGATTACGACGCTCCCGCCCTCGATATCGGCTTCAACGCCCGCTACCTCCTCGACATCACGAGTCAGCTCGAGGGCGACACCGCCCTCTTCAAGCTGGCCGATCCGGGCTCCCCGACCCTGATCCAGGACCGCGAGGGCGCCGCCGCCCTCTACGTGCTGATGCCGATGCGGGTGTGATCGCCGCTCGTGGCGTCGCGGTGCGAGACAGGCCGCGGGTGATCGGCTAAGGGCAGGCGGGTGCGTCTCACCCGTCTGATCTGCCGCGACTTCCGGAACCACGCCGACCTCGACCTCGCGGTCGACCGTCGCTTCGTCGCCCTGGTGGGCGAGAACGGGGCCGGCAAGACCAACCTTTTGGAAGCGATCTCGCTGTTCTCGCCGGGACGCGGCCTGCGCCGCGCCGACCTCTCGGCGATGCCGCGGACCGGCGGGCCGGGCGGCTTCGCCGTGTCCATGACCCTGGCGGGGGATGAGACCGAGCATCGGATCGGCACCGGCTACGAACCGCCCGGCCTCGACGGCCGCGCCGCCCGCCTGTGCCGGATCGACGGGGCCACCGCGCCCTCGCCCGTGGCCTTCTCGGAGTTCCTCCGGGTGGTCTGGCTGACCCCCGATCTCGACGGTCTGTTTCGCGGCCCGGCCGGTGACCGGCGCCGCTTTCTCGACCGCCTCGTCCTCGCGGTGGACGCGAGCCACGGCGCCCGCGTCAACGCGATGGAGCGCGCCCTGCGCTCGCGCAACCGCCTGCTCGACGAGCGGCCCAACGATGGCCAATGGCTCGACGCGATCGAGCGGGAGGTGGCCGAGCTCGGCGTCGCCGTGGCGCTGGCCCGGCGCGAGACTGCCGAGCGCCTGGATCGGCTCATCGCCGAGACCCGTGACGATGCCCAGCCCTTTCCCTGGGCCGGCCTGCGCCTGGAAGGCGACCTCGACGACCTCGTGGCGGTCTGGCCCGCGATCGAGGCCGAGGACCGCTTCCGCATGGCCCTGCGCCAGGGCCGCAGCCGCGACCGCGCCGCCGGCCGAACCCTGAGCGGACCGCAGACCAGCGACCTCGTTGTCCGCCACGGCCCGAAGGACGTGCCCGCCGCCACCGCCTCCACCGGCGAGCAGAAGGCACTCCTCATCGGTCTCGTCCTCGCCCATGCCCGCCTGGTCCAGGCCATGAGCGGCCTGGCGCCCGTGATCCTGCTCGACGAGGTCGCGGCCCATCTCGATCCGCGCCGGCGCGCCGGGCTCTTCGATGCCCTCGAAGCCCTGCAGGGGCAGGTCTGGATGACGGGGGCCGACCCGGCCCTGTTCGGCGAGCTGGACGGGCGGGCCGATATGGTCAAGGTCGCGGACGGGCGGATCGCGTCGAACTGATTGCCCAATGGTGTCGGAGCGTCAGACGAGAATCCCCGGACTGTCGGTCTGCGAAAAGTCGTTGCCGATGAACTCCTGTGCGAGGGCCCGGCGCACCGCTTCGGTCTGGCTCGTCTTGGCCAGGTGGCCACCTTCTCGGCGAGGCGATTGACCTCCTCGCTTCGGATGGTCAGAGGCATTATGCCGATCCCCGGATCGACGCGTCACCCGTGTAGACGCGTCGAGCGTCTTGCCGACACATCGGCGCCGCAAGCGGCCCGCCCGCTCACCATCAGGCCAGGATGCCCATGACAAGCCGCCTCGACGAGGCTCGCGCCGCGTTGAAGACCACCTTCGGCTACGACGATTTCCGGCCCGGCCAGGACGAGGTGATCGGCGCCGTCCTCGACGGGACCGACGTGTTCGCCGTGATGCCCACGGGCTCCGGCAAGTCGATGACCTACCAGTTGCCGGCGCTCGTCGAATCGTCGCTGACCGTCGTGGTCTCGCCGCTGATCGCCCTGATGCACGACCAGGTGCAGCAGATGCTCGGCTTCGGTGTGGCCGCTGCGACTCTGAACTCGTCCGTCGCCGAGGCGACCTCCCGCGAGACCTGGCGGCAGATCCGCTCCGGCGACCTGCGCTTGCTCTTCGTCTCGCCCGAGCGGCTGATGATGGAGGGGCTCATGGATGCCCTGCGGGGCGCCGGCGTGCGCCGGCTCGCCGTGGACGAGGCGCACTGCGTCTCGCAATGGGGTCACGACTTCCGTCCGGAATACCGGGACCTCGCCCGGGCCCGCGAGGCGCTGGGCAACGTCCAGACCGTGGCGCTCACCGCCACTGCCGACAAGGCGACCCGGGCCGACATCACCGAGCGGCTGTTCCCGGCGGGTCGCGAACTCAAGGCCTTCGTCCATTCCTTCGACCGGCCGAACATCCGCTTGACCTTCACGCCGAAGGACAACCCCACCCGCCAGATCGAGCGCTTCCTGCGCCACCGGCGCGCCGAGAGCGGAATCATCTACTGCTCGTCCCGCAAGCGGACCGAGCAACTGGCCGAGACCCTGGCCAAGGACGGCTTCAACGCCCTGCCCTACCATGCCGGCCTCGACCAGGGCACGCGCATGCGGAACCAGGACACCTTCCTGCAGGAGGACGGGGTGGTGATGACCGCCACGGTGGCCTTCGGCATGGGCATCAACAAGCCCGACGTGCGCTTCGTCTGCCATGCCGACATGCCCTCCAACGTCGAGGGCTACTACCAGGAGATCGGCCGCGCCGGCCGCGACGGCCTGCCCGCCGACACCCTGACCATCTACGGCCTGGACGACATGGCCCTGCGCCGCCGCCAGATCGACGAGAAGGACGTGCCGGACGAGCGCCGGCGCGTGGAGCGGCGCAAGCTGGAAGCCATGATCGCGCTCTGCGAAGGGGCCACCTGCCGGCGCCAGTCGCTGCTCGGCTATTTCGGCGAGGCGAGCGAACCCTGCGGGCGCTGCGACCTCTGCCGCAGCGGCGTCTCGCTCATCGACGCGACGGTGCCGGCCCAGAAGCTGCTCTCGGCCATCGTGCGCACCGGCCAGCGCTTCGGCGCCGCCTATGTCTGCGACGTGGTGCACGGGAAGGAATCCGACACGATCCGGCGTAACGGCCACGCGGCGTTGAAGACCTTCGGGGTCGGTGCCGACAAGCCCATCGCCGCCTGGCGCGCGATGCTGCGCCAGCTCTTCGCCGCCGGGGCCGTGACCGAGAATGGCGACGGGTTCGGCGGGCTCTCGCTCACCGACAAGGGCGAGGCGATCCTGTTCGGCCGCGAGGCCATCCAGATGCGGCCCGACCCCGAGCCGAAGGTGGCCGAGCCGCGCGACCGCAAGCGCGGGGCGGCCCGCGAGGATGCGAGCCTGGATCTCGATCCCGCCACCGAGGCCCTGTTCCAGCACCTGCGCGGCCTGCGCGCCACCATCGCCCGGGCCGAGGGCATCGCCGCCTTCATGGTCTTCCCCGACCGGACCCTGATCGAGATGGCGCGCACCAAGCCCATCGACCTCTACGCCCTGCGCACGGTCCACGGCGTCGGCGAGCGCAAGCGCGAGGCCTACGGCGAGCGCTTCGTCGCGGCGGTGGCGGATTTCCTGTCCCACGCGCCGGCCGCCCGGTAGGACGTGCGGTCGGGGCGCCCCGACGGCGCCCGGATGCGCTTTCGCACTCGTCTACTCGGATCGCCATCGTGTAGGGACGGGCGCGGCCAGCGGCCGCCAGCTTCGAATCGGACGGGTCCCCATCATCACGCCTTCAGCACCGCCCGCACCGGCTGCCCGTCAGGTCTTCTACATGCCGGGCTTCGATCCCCGCGAACCCGAGACCTATTGGGGTCTGTTCCGGCGGGAAGCCCGGCTCACGGCCGTCCGGCGCGGACTGGCGATCACGGTGGGCGATCCGGAGCGGAGCGCGGATGGGCTGGCCGTCGACTGGCGCGTGGATCTCGACGGACACACGACGCACTACACCCTCCTGCGTTGGGACGACATCGTCGCGGCCCGGTTCCCCCGCACCAACGGACGCCGCCTGCTCGAGGTGCCGGCCCTGTGGTGGCGCCTGATCCGGTCGGGCTACGTCGCTCCCTTCCGGCGTGAGGCCCGGCGCTTCGCCCGGGTCATCGTCGGCGTGCACCTGATCTACCTGTTCCTCGTCGTCCTGAGCCTCGGCCTCGCGTCGGCTGCCGTCGCCCTGGTGCCTGGCCTGTCCGGGATCTGGGGGCTCCTGGCGGTGCCCGTGCTGGCCTACGGGCTCCTCGCGCTGCTCATGCGGGCGACCCGCGGCAAGCCGTTCTACGTGGCGCATCTCGTCGACGACACCGCCTTCACCCACGATCACGCCAGCGGCGCCGACACCCGGATGCGCGCCCGGCTCGACGCCTTCGCGTCGATCATTCGGGGCGCGGAGGGCCAGGCCTCCGAGATCGTGGTCATCGGCCATTCCTCGTCGAGCTTCCTCGGGCTCGAGGCGCTCGACCGGGTGCTCGTCGCCGATCCCGAATTCGGCCGGCGCGGCACGCCGGTCTCCTTCGTGAGCATCGGCAGCGTCATCCCGTGGATCACCCTCGATCCCCGCGCCACCGAGACCCGCGGCGCCCTCGCCCGGGTGGCGGCGAGCGACGCGATCCGCTGGCTCGACGTCCGGGCCAAGTGGGACTGGCTCTCGGTCCACCAGCGCAATCCGCTCAGCGCCTCGAAGCTTCCGGCGCCCCTGGCCCATCGCCCCGTCGAGATTCACGTCCGGATCGAGGATCTGATCGAGACGCGCATCATCGCCCGGCGCAAGTGGAACCTGTTCCGGATGCACTTCCAGCTGCTCATGTCGAGCCGCGACCCGGAGGCCTTCGACTACGTCGCCTTCGTGGCCGGCCCCGAACCCGTCCATGCGCTGATCCGGCGGTGGCGCGACGTGAAGGAGCAGCCCAAGGGGCGTTTCATCGCCGAAAGCCCGGAGGATTAGGGCCGCGGATCGCGCTCGCGCCACGATCGCGTGTTGCCACGGCGCGGCGTTCCGCTTTAGAGCCGTCACGCACGGCCGGACCCGGACGGGGGCGGTGCCGAGAGGGTCGCATGTTCCGCAACGATGTTCCGATCACCCCCGAACTGGTCCGCCAGCACGGCCTGACGCCGGACGAGTACGCGCGCTTCCGTGGCCTGATCGGGCGCGACCCGACCTTGACCGAGCTCGGCATCGTCTCGGCGATGTGGAACGAGCACTGCTCCTACAAGTCGTCCCGCAAGCACCTGCGCGGCCTGCCGACCTCGGCGCCCTGGGTGATCCAGGGCCCGGGTGAGAACGCCGGCGTGATCGACATCGGCGACGGGCTCGCCTGCGTCTTCAAGATGGAGAGCCACAACCACCCGAGCTTCATCGAGCCCTACCAGGGCGCGACGACCGGCGTCGGCGGCATCCTGCGCGACGTGTTCACCATGGGCGCGCGCCCGATCGCCGCCCTGAACGCCCTCCGCTTCGGCTCGCCGGATCATCCGCGCACCCGCCACCTCGTCTCCGGCGTCGTCGCGGGCATCGGCGGCTACGGCAATTCCTTCGGCGTGCCGACGGTGGGCGGCGCCATGGGCTTCCACCCGCGCTACGACGGCAACATCCTCGTCAACGCCATGGCGGTGGGCCTCGCCCGCACCGACGGCATCTTCTACGCGGCCGCCACCGGCGTGGGCAATCCGATCGTCTATCTCGGGTCGAAGACCGGCCGCGACGGCATCCACGGCGCCACCATGGCGTCGGCGGAGTTCGACGACGCCTCCGAGTCGAAGCGCCCCACCGTGCAGGTCGGCGACCCCTTCGCCGAGAAGCTGCTGCTGGAGGCCTGCCTCGAGCTGATGGCCTCGGGCGCTGTGATCGCGATCCAGGACATGGGGGCCGCCGGCCTCACCTGCTCGGCCGTCGAGATGGGCGCCAAGGGCGACCTCGGCGTCGAGCTCCATATCGAGAAGGTGCCGGCCCGCGAGGCCGGCATGACCGCCTACGAGATGATGCTCTCCGAGAGCCAGGAGCGGATGCTCATGGTGCTCAAGCCCGGCATGGAGGCCGAGGCCGAGGCGATCTTCGTGAAGTGGGGCCTCGACTTCGCGATCATCGGGCACACCACCGACACGCTGCGGTTCGTCGTGAAACACGACGGCGTCGTCATGGCCGACCTGCCGATCAAGGAGCTCGGCGACGAGGCGCCACTCTACGACCGGCCCCACATCGCTAACACGCACCAGCCGGTGCTCGCCGCCGCCGACGTGCCCGAGACAGTGGGCAGCACCGAGGCCCTGAAGCGCCTGGTGGGCTCGCCCGACCTCTCGTCGAAGCGCTGGGTCTACGAGCAGTACGACCACTTCATCGGCGGCAACACGGTGCAGAAGCCGGGCGGCGACGCCGCGATCGTGCGGGTCGAGGACGGTCCGCGCGGTCTCGCCATGACCGCCGACGTCACCCCGCGCTACTGCGAGGCCGATCCGGTGGAGGGCGGCAAGCAGGCCGTGGCCGAGGCCTGGCGCAACATCACGGCGGTCGGCGGACGGCCGTTGGCCATCACCGACAACCTGAACTTCGGCAACCCGGAGAAGCCCGAGGTGATGGGCCAGCTCGTCGGCTGCCTGAAGGGCATCGGCGAGGCCTGCAGGGCCCTCGACTTCCCCGTCGTCTCCGGCAACGTCTCGCTCTACAACGAGACCAATGGCGTCGGCATCCTGCCGACCCCCACCATCGGCGGCGTCGGCGTCCTCGACGACGTCACGCGCCACGCCACCCTCGACCTCAAGCGCGCCGGCGACGTCCTGGTGCTGATCGGCGAGACCGCCGGCTGGCTCGGCCAGTCTGTCTACCTCTCGGTGATCGCCGGGCGCGAGGAAGGGGCTCCGCCCCCGGTCGACCTCGCCATCGAGAGGCGCAACGGCGACTTCGTGCGCGGGCTGATCACGTCGGGTCTCGTCGACACCGTCCACGACCTGTCCGACGGTGGCCTCGCCGTGGCGCTGGCCGAGATGGCGATGGCGGGCGGCATCGGCGCCGCCCTCCCCGAGGTGCCCCAGGGCCTGGCGACCCATGCCTACCTGTTCGGCGAGGACCAGGCCCGATACCTCCTGGCCGTCGACCCCGAGACCGCACCGGACCTGCTCTACAGCGCCTCGGCCCAGGGCATCCCGGCGGCCGTGATCGGCGTGACGGGCAACGACCATTTGACCCTGCCGCACGGCGAGACCATATCGGTGGCCACCTTGCGCGAGACCCACGAGGGCTGGCTGCCGGCCTACATGGCGAGCCAACCGGCGGGCGTCCCAGCCTGAAGCCCCCCCTTTCCGACCGTCAGGAGCCAACCCGATGCCGATGGATGCGCGCGAGATCGAGGCGATGATCCGTGAGGCGCTGCCCGACGCCCGGATCGAGATCAAGGATCTGGCCGGCGACGGAGATCACTACGCCGCCACGGTCCTGTCCACCGCCTTCAAGGGCAAGACCCGCGTCGCGCAGCACCAGATGGTCTACGGCGCGCTGCAGGGCCGGATGGGGGGCGTGCTGCACGCCCTTGCGCTCACCACGGGCGTCCCGCAGGATTGAGGTCTCCCCGGAGGCGGACCGTATGGACCAGCCGAGCCTCTACGACGACGACATCGTGACCTGGGCCGAGCAGCAGGCCTCGACCCTGCGCGCTCTCGCGCGTCGGCCGGATCTGTCGAACATCCTGGATTGGGAGAACGTCGCCGAGGAGATCGAGAGCGTGGGTCGATCCCAGGTCCAGGCCGTGGAGAGCCTGCTGGCACAGACTTTGGCGCACCTGCTGAAGCGGTTGTCCCCGCCGGACGCGGCAGCCTTCGACCACTGGTACCAGGAAGCCGGGACGTTCCAGATCGCGGCGATGAATCGATACGAGCGCTCCATGCGGCAACGCCTGGACTGGGATAAGATCTGGTCGTCTGCGCAGGCCCTGGCGAAGTTGAGACTGAGGCGCTACGGCGATACCTTGATTCCGAACCTGCCGGCGCAATGCCCACTCGGTCCGGACGAACTTCTCGTGCTTCCGTGTGATTGGGATGCGGCACTGCGTCGGATCGCAGGATCGACGGCCTTGAAATCCGCGCCGGAATCCTGAACTCAAGCGCGAGCTTCCACGACCCGAGACGAACGAGGACTCCCATGAGCGATGTCAACACCGCGATCGAGAACGAGATCAAGTCCCAGGACGTGGTCGTCTTCATGAAGGGCACGCCGCAGTTTCCCATGTGCGGTTTCTCGGGCCAGGTCGTGCAGATCCTCAATTACCTGGAAGTGCCGTTCAAGGGCGTCAACGTCCTCGACGATGCGGCGGTCCGGGACGGGATCAAGGCCTTCTCCAACTGGCCGACCATTCCGCAGATCTACGTGAAGGGCGAGTTCGTCGGCGGCTGCGACATCACCCGCGAGATGTTCCAATCGGGCGAGCTGCAGCAGTTCCTGTCCGAGAAGGGCATCCCCGTGAAGGCTCCGACCGCCGCCTGAGGCGCGCCGCCCCTGGGGAACGGAACGAGGGCGCGCGAGCGCCCTTTTTCCTGTTCCGGGGGGCCTTCACCGAACCTCCCCCCGTGTCCGACCGTTGATCCTCGGATAGGTCAGGCCGGGGAGCGGGCGATATGCGCGACGTCATCATCGTCGGCGGCGGCCCGGCGGGCCTCAACGCTGCGCTCATCCTCGGGCGCTGCCGCCGCGACGTGCTCCTCTGCGATGCCGGCCAGCCCCGCAACGCGGTCACGCCGCGGAGCTGGGGGGTCTTCACCCGAGACGGCACGCCGCCCTTGGAGCTAAGGGCCCGGGCCGAGGCCGATCTGGACCGCTATCCCACGGTGGAGCGCCGCGCGGTCGAGGTCACCCAGGCCCGGGGCTGCGACGAAGGCTTCTGCGTCACCCTGGCCGACGGCAGCCACGAGACGACGCGCAAGCTGGTGTTAGCGACGGGCCTGCATCAGGCCCTGCCCTCGGTGGCGGGCTTCGACCTCTACTGGGGCCACGGGATCCATTCCTGCCCCTATTGCGACGGCTACGAGAATCGAGACCGGCCCCTCGTCGTCTATGCCCATGGCGAAGCGGCCAAGGGCATGGCCCTCGAGTTGACCGTCTGGAGCGACGACGTCACCCTCTGCACCGATGCGCAGCCGACCGTTCTCTCCGACCACGATCGCGCGCGTCTCGCCCGCCATGGCGTCCGCATCGTCGAGACGCCGATCCGGCGCCTCGACGGCGACGGCCGCCAACCGCAGCGCCTCACCTTCGCGGACGGCACCAGCCTGCCCTGCCACGCGGTGTTCCTGATGACGATGCCGTGCGAGCCGTCCGACCTCATCACGCAGCTCGGCTGCGACCTGACCCGAAAGGGCGTGGTGCCGACGGGCGAGTACGAGACTACCAACGTGCCTGGCCTGTTCGTCGCCGGGGACGCCTCCCGCCGGGTGCAATTCGCCGTGGTCGCCGCCGCCGAGGGGGCCATGGCGGCCTTCGCGGTCAACACCGAGCTCCTGCGCGAAGACGTCGCCTGACAGACGTCGCCGGAGCGGAGTGCCGTTCCCCCGTTCAAGCCCCTGCCGAGTCCGGAGCCCGACCCGATGACCCTGCGCGTCCATCCGCACACGCCCCGCGTCGCCGTTCCCTGCCGCTGCGCACTCGGCGAGGAAGCGACCTGGGACGCCCGCTCGGGAACGCTCAGCTGGGTCGACGTCGAGACGCCGACGATCTGGCGCTACGACCCCGCGAGCGGGGCGACGCAGCGCTATCCGCAGGACGAGAAGCTTGGATTCGCGCTTCTCACGGAAGATCCCGGCACGGTGCTCGCCGGCTTCGAATCCGGCGTCGTGCGGCTTCACTTGGAGAGCGGCCGTCGGAATCCGCTGGTGGCGCCCGACGATCATCGCTCGGGCAACCGGCTCAACAGCGGCCATGTCGGACCGGACGGCGCCCTCTACTTCAGCACCATGGACGACGCCGAGGCGGAGCCCACCGGCACCTTCCACCGCTGGCACGGTGGGCGCCTCGATGCCTTCGGAGGGCGGGTCGCCGTGTCGAATGGACCGGTGATGACGGCCGACGGCAGCCGGATCTACACCGCGGATACCGCCGAAGGGGTGATCCGGGTCCATCCCATCGCGGAGGACCGTATCGGACCGCCCCGGCCCTTCGCGGCCTTCGAAGCCGATTGGGGCAAGCCGGACGGCCTGACGGTCGATGCCGCCGGGTATCTCTGGGTCTGCCATTACGGCGGATCGCGCATCACCCGCTTCGATCCGGAGGGGCAGATCGAGCGCGTGCTGCCGGTGCCCACCGCGCTCGTCACCAAATGCGCCTTCGGCGGCCCGGATCTGACGACCCTGTTCATCACCACCGCCCTGCGCGGGCGCGACCCGGCCGACGACCCGCTGGCCGGCCACCTCCTCACCGTCGAGACCGACATCCGGGGCCTTCCCGCGGCGATCTACCAGGATGCGCGAACACTGTAATCAGGTGCGCTGCCGCACCGCGTTAACCTTCGGTCCGGCGCAGAGGTGAATTAACGGTAAATAATCGTGGGCTTTCGGAACTTATTGCCGCTGTCCCCATTATCTGCCAATGACGGGTCCTGAGGCTCCCTCCGGGGGCCCTTCAGGACCTCGGGTCCGGTGACCGCCATGCCAGTGTTCGAAGCCAAGAACCTCGATTCCGACTTCGAAGGCTTTGCCTTCCTGACCGCCATCCTGCATCCGTCGGAGGAAGCGCAGACGCGGGCACTGACCCACGGGCGCAATCGCGCCGCGCGGGGGTCGATGATCGCGGATCCCCTGACGATCGAGCCCCGCTTCCCCGTGCGGAACGCCGAGACCGAGATCGAGGCCCAGGCGTCCTGACCGTGGCTCGTCAGGTCGGCCGAACTCGGCCCGGCCTCACCACGCTTGCGGCGTGATGACGCCCTGCTTGGTGACGACGACCCAGCTCTTGCCCCGCCGTTCGATGCCTTCGATGCGTCCGACACCCGGAACGGTGTCGCCCGGGCCGACCTCCACGAGGCGGCGTTTGCGATCCTCCAGGACCGCCACCCCATCGTAGACCTCCCGCACCGCCCAGCCCTCGGCGGGTGACGGCTTCGGCTTGTCCGGAAGCGCGCCCGTTTCGGTGGGCTCGGGGGCGGCAGATTTGGCGGCCTGGGGCGCGACGACGGGCGGCAGAGCCGGGGCAGCCGTGCGCTTCTCGATCTGCAGGGTGAGGGCGGCGAGGCGGGCGCTCTGGTCCTTCTCCGCCTGCTCGAGGCGGTCACCGGTGGCGGCGAGCTTCGTGGCGAGGCCCTGCTCCGCGCGGCCGAGGCGCTCGGCGAGGTTCGTATGGCGCGCCTTGGCCTCCTGGCGGCCGGCCTCCGCAATGTCCTGAAGTTGCGCGAGGCCCTTGGCCAGGCGCTCGACCTGCCGCTCAGATTCGGTGCGGCCGATCTCCATCTGGTGGCGGATCTGCGCCAGGGTCTCGCTGCCGTCCGCCCCGCGCGGGGCTGCGAGGCTCATCGCGCCGGCCCCCATGAGGGCACCGAGCCCGAGGCTTGCCGCGGCGATGGCAAGGAGACGCGGCTCGGGGCGGAGCTTCGCGGTCCAGGGGGCGCCGCCGGCGACGGACGGCGCAGCGGCCTTCTCGGCCGAGGCGCGGGCGCCGAGGATCGCTTGCTTGAGCAGGGTGTCGGGCGAGGGGTCGGCCGATGCCGCGAGGGCCTTATCCGTCATGACCAATGCTTCCTGATGGGGCAGGAAGCATTGGTTAAGGCTGTTTCTTTACGAAACCGTTACCCTGTCTGCCGCGTGGCGGGTCGTCAGGCCGCCAGCCCCCGCTGGCGCAGGAGCGGGTCGATGCTCGGCAACCGCCCCCGGAAGGCGGTGTAGGCCTCGCTCGGATCACGCAGGTTGCCGGCCCCGTACACGTATTTGCGCAGGCGCGCCGCGGTCTCCGGATGGAAGATGTCCCCGGCCTCGCGGAAGGCGTCGAAGGCGTCGGCATCGAGTACCTCGGACCAGAGGTAGCTGTAGTAGCCGGCCGCGTAGCCGTCGCCCGAGAAGATATGCGCGAAATGCGGCGTCCGGTGACGCATCGCGATCTCGGCCGGCATGGCGATGCGCCTGAGGGCGTCCGCCTCGAAGGCCGCGACGTCGAGCCCATCCTCGCCGGCGCTCGACAGGTGCAGCGTCATGTCGACGATCGCCGAGGCGGTGTACTCGATGGTGGCGAAGCCCTGGTTGAAGGTCCGGGCCGCGAGCAGGCGCTTCAGCAGGTCCTCGGGCATCGGCTCACCGGTGCGGTAGTGCCGGGCGTGCTTGCGCAGCACCTCCGGCTGTTCGAGCCAATGCTCGTAGAGCTGCGACGGCAACTCGACGAAGTCGCCCGCCACCGCGGTTCCGGCGAGCAGCGGGTAGGTCACGTCGGAGAGGAGGCCGTGCAGGGCATGGCCGAACTCGTGGAACAGCGTCCGGGCATCGTCGAAGGAGAGCAGCGTGGCCTCGCCGTCCGGCGCCTTGGCGAAGTTCATCACATTGACGATGATCGGCTTGATGTCGCCGTTGAGCCGCTCCTGCGACCGGAAGGCGCTCATCCAGGCGCCGCTGCGCTTCGTGGCGCGGGCGAAGTAGTCGCCGAGGAACAGACCGACCTCGGATCCGTCCCCGTTGCGCACGGCCCAGGCGCGCACGTCCGGGTGATAGCGCGGCACGTCGGGCAGTTCTTCGAAGCGCAGGCCGAAGAGACGCTCGGCCGTGTCGAAGGCTGCCGCGATGACGCCGTCGAGGGGCAGGTACGGCTTGATCTCGCCCTCATCGAGGTCGTGCTCGGCCCGGCGAAGCTTCTCGGCGTAGTGACGCCAGTCGTGCTTGGCGAGATCGAAGTTGTGGCCTTCCGCCTGGACCAGCGCCTGCAGCCGGTCCCGCTCGGTGGCGGCCTGGTGGTGCGCCGGCGTCCAGACGTTGCGCAGGAGGTCCATCGCCCGGTCGGGCGAGCCCGCCATCGTGTCCGAGAGCTTGAAATGGGCGAAGCTGTCGTAGCCGAGCAGTCGGGCCCGCTCGGCCCGCAGCGCGACGATCTCGGCGATGAGGCCGCGGTTGTCGGTGGCGCCGCCGCTTTCACCGCGGCGGGTCCAGGCGTCGTAGGCCTTCTCACGCAGGTCCCGGCGCGTGGAGAAGACGAGGAACGGCTCGATCAGCGAGCGCGACAGGGTGATGACGTGGCCGTGCGCGCTGGCCCGCTCCCGGGCCGCCGCCGCCGCTGCCGCGCGCAGGAAGGGCGGCAGCCCGGCGAGATCGTCCTCGGTCTCCAGGGGCAGGGCGAAACTGCTCTCGTCGGCGAGCAGGTTCTGGCTGAAGCTGGTGCCGAGCTCGGCCATGCGGGCGGCGATCTCAGCCATCCGATCCTTGGCCTCGGGCGCCAGATCGGCACCCGAGCGGCGGAAGCGGGTCCGGTAGCGGTCGAGCACCCGGCGCTCCTCCGGTCCGAGCTGCTCGGCCTCGGGATCCACCGCGGAGATGCGGGCCCAGAGGGCGGCATCGAGGTAGATCGCGCTGCCGTGGCGGGCCAGGCGCGGGGTGATGGTCCGCTCGACCGCCTGCAGCTCGGGGTTGGTGTGGCTTCCACTCAGGTTGAAGAACACCGAGGCGACGCGGTCGAGGTCGTGCCCCGCTCGCTCCAGAGCCGCGACTGTGTTGGCGAAGGTCGCCGGGGCGGTGTCGGCCGCGATGGCGTCGATCTCGGCCCGGTGGCTGGCCAGCGCCGCCTCGAAGGCCGGGAGATAATGGGCGGGCACGATGTGCTCGAACGGCGGCAGGCCGTGGGGCGTCGACCAGGCCGGGTCGGCGAAGGGGCCGATCCGCGCCGCGGCGGCGGTCGTCTCGTGAGCCATCTCCTGGGAAGCGTCGGGCGTGCCAGTGGTCATTCGCAGTCCTTCGTCCGGTTCATCGCGCGTCGCGCCGCAAGGTAAGCACCCGGGCGCGAAGCGCAAATGCGGGCCTACGCCCGCAAGCGACACGGCGTCGGTTTCGTCTATGGGTTGATGCGGTAAAGGCCCCGCGCGAACCCGCAGCGCCTCCCGACCGTTACCGGCGGTCCGGGGCCCCGGACCAGATGGAAAACGAGATGCGTCACCGACCCGCCTGTCGCCTTGCCGGAGCCGCGATCCTCGTCCTCGCCGGCCAACTCGGCCTCACGCGCGACGGTTCGGCGCAGGAGAAAGGCGTGCCGTCGGATGCGACGGCGATCCCGATGCCGCCGCCGGCGCCCCCGCCGCGCCCAACGGAGCTCGCCCCGCCGGCCCAGGTCGAAGCGCCGCGCCCACCCGAACGACCGGTGGAACTGTCGCCGCCGGCAGAGGCGGCAAAGGCGCGCGAGGCCGAACCGGTGAAGCCCACGGACGGCGGGGAAGTGCCGGCACCGCCTCCGCGACCCGCCGAACTCTCGGCCCCCGCCCTGGCCATCACCGTGGTGCCCGTCGACGACGGCGCCTGCCGGCGTCGCCTGGAGCGCCTCGGCGCACGCTTCGAGCCTCTGCCGGCCATCACGAACGGTCAGTGCGGGGCAGCCAGGCCCCTGAAGGTCACGGCGCTGGCCGACGACCTTGCCCTGGCGCCGCCGGTGACCCTGGTCTGCGAAGCCGCCGAATCCCTCGCCCGCTGGGCGACGGAGGCGCAGGCGGCCGCCGAGCGCGACCTCGGCCAGCCGCTGAAGGGGCTGACGATCGGCACCTCCTACGAATGCCGGGGCCAGAACCACGATCCCGATGCCAAGCTCAGCGAACACAGCTTCGCCAACGGCATCGACGTGATGGGCTTCACCTTCGCCAACCGCCCGGCCCTCTCGGTGCTGGCCGCGCCGGAGGGAACGCCGGAGGCGACCTTCCTGGCCGCCGTACGCGGCCGGGCCTGCGCGTTCTTCCGCACGGTCCTCGGCCCGGGCTCGGATGCGGCCCACGCCAACCACCTCCATCTCGACGAGCGGCAGCGGAATGCCGGCCACCGCCTCTGTCAGTGAAGGGCGGAACGCCGGACGGCCCCGCGCGCTTACTCCCGCGCCATCAGGCGGATAGCGCGGGAGTTCTTCGGTGATCAGGTATCCTTCGACACGCATTGGCGGCGGTCTCGCCGCCCTCGCCCTGGTCGCCCTGGCGGGCGGCGCGCAGGCCGAGACGAAGGACAAGGCGGAGGGACCAGCCCTGACGCGCGAGGCGGTGGAATCCGCAGCCCTGGCGCCGACCGGGGACGCCGCGAAGGCCGACGCCCAGGGCGGCGAACCGAAGACGGGCGCGGCGAAGAGGACGGACAGGGCCGAGTCGAAGGGCGAGGTGGCCAAGCGCAGCGGGGCGAAGCGCCCGGAGCCGGCGCTCGTGAAGGCGCAGATCCTCCTCGACCGGGCCCATTTCTCGCCCGGCGCCATCGACGGCCGGGACGGCGACAACCTGCGCGGCGCCTTGGCGGCCTTCGCCTCCGCCAACGGCCTGAAGGCCGAAACGGAGATCGCGCCCGACCTCGCCGACACGCTTCAGGCGACGAGCCGTGATCCGGTGCTCACCGAATATACCGTCACGGAGGCCGATGCGGCGGGGCCCTTCGTCGAGAAGATACCGGCGAAGATGGAGGAGCAGGCCGATCTCGACGCGCTGGGCTATACAAGCCCCCGCGAGATGCTGGCCGAGCGCTTCCACATGGCCCCGGATCTCCTCGGCGCGCTCAACCCCGACGCGGATTTCGGCAAGGCCGGTACGGTGATCCTGGTCGCCGCGGTGAAGCCGCTGGAGACCGGCAAGGCCACGACGGAGGAGAAGGCCGCGAAGAAGCAGGCGCAGGAGGCCAGCAAGACGGAATCCGGCAAGAGAGATTCCAGCGAGAGGGAGTCCAACAAGGATACCGGCAAGGCGACGGACACGAAGGGCTCGAACGCCCAGGCGGTCGATCCCGAGGCGCGCGACGCGAAGGACGTGACCCGCATCGAGGTCGACAAGGAGAGCCGCGCCGTGCGGGCCTTCGACCGGGACGGCAAACTCGTCGCGTTCTATCCGGCCTCGATCGGCAGCGAGGAGAAGCCGGCCCCGTCCGGCGAGGCGAAGGTCGAAGGCGTCGCCTACGCGCCGACCTACACCTACAATCCGAAGTACCAGTTCGCCGGCGTGAAGGCGAAGACTAAGTTCACCATCTCGCCCGGCCCCAACAATCCGGTCGGCGTGGTCTGGATCGACCTCTCGATCCCCTCCTACGGCATCCACGGCACACCGGAGCCGGAGAAAGTGGGCAAGACCGAATCCCACGGCTGCATCCGCCTGACGAACTGGGATGCGCGCGACCTCGCCAACCGCGTCAGCCGCGGCGCGCAGGTGGTGTTCAAGGACGAATAGCGCGCCACCCGCCGACGCCGGCCAGCAGCGCGGCGTCGGCCAGGAACGCCAGGGCGGCCGTGGCGGCGGTGCCCTGGAGCATCGCCACGGTGTTCTGGTTCTGCAGGCCCGACACGATGGGCGTGCCGAGGGTCGAGGCCCCCGCCAGGGCGCCGACGGCGGCGGTGGCGATGGCGAGCACCAGGGCGGTGCGCAGGGTCTCGACGATATCGGGGGCGGCCAGGGGCAGTTCGATTCGCGCCAGGACCTGGAGCCGGGTCAGGCCGATCGCCCGTCCGGCCTCGCGGACCTCCGGTGCCACCCCCGCGATGGCGCCCGCCGTCCCCCGCAGGACCGGCATGATTCCGTAGGCGACGAGGGCGAGCAGCGTCGGGGGACCTCCGAAGCCGAGGATCGGCAGGGCGAGCGCGACCACGACCACCGGGGGCACCGCCTGCGCGGCCGCCGCGAGTCCATCGATCATCGGCCGCCAGGGTTCTGCGAAGCGGCGCGTGATCAGGATGCCGAGGCCGATCCCCAGGACGGCCACGAGGGTGAGGCCGGTTCCGGCCAGGGCGAGGTGCTTCCATGCCAGGTCGAGGAGGCGCTCCACCGACAGGGGACGCCGCGCCGGCTCCCCCAGGGCCTCGGTGATCCAGCTCGCCACCCTGGGATGACTGGCCACGGCGAGGCCGAGGCCCATGAGGGCGAAGCCGAGGGCCGCAGTTCGTCGCGACCGGCTCATGCGTGCCACCGCCGCCGCGCGGCGGCCTCCACTCGGCTGAGACCGCGCTCGGTCAGCAACGAGAGCACCACGACCGGGATCGCCCCGAGGAGGATCAGGTCGGGCGCGAACTGCGCCATCCCGTCGAAGACGATGCGGCCGAGGCCGCCGGCCCCGACAAGGGCGCCGAGGGTCGCGAGGCCGAGTCCCTGCACGGCCGCCACCCGCACGGCCCCGACGAGGATCGGCGCACCGATCGGCAGACGGACCCGCGCCAGCACCTGTCCCCGCGAGAGGCCGAGGGCCTCGGCAGCCTGCAGGGTGTCGTCGTCCGGCGCCCGCAGGGCCAGGGTCAGCCCGCGCCAGAGGGACAGGGCCAGATAGGCGGCGATGGCGACGATGGCGGGGACGGGGCCCAGCGCCGAGAGACCAAGGTCCCGCAGGATCGGAACGGCGCGGAGGAGGCCCGACATCACGGCGACCATTCCCCCGAGGAGGGCCACGGCGGGCACGACTTGAATCCCGCCGAGGACCAGGGCCACCAGCCCCTGCGGGAGCAGCGACAGCCCGACCGCGAGGAGACCCGCGAGAATGAGGGCCGCGCCCGCGAGGGCGAGATGCTCCGCGAGCGCCGCGTTCACCGTCTCGCGCCGCGCCGCGTACTCGACCGCGAGCGAGAGGGCATCGAAGGCGCCCGACCACCCAAGGACGACGAACGCCAGGCCCAAGCCGAGGCCGATGGCGAGGCCGAAACCCGGTCCGCGAGACCGCCGAACCGCGAGGCCGAGGGCGCCGGCGAGGAGGAACAGGCCGAGCCAGGATCCCGATCCGAGACTGGCCCGCGCGGCGGGCGGGAGTCCGGCGAGGGACCGGGCAGCACCGGCGCCGAGGCCCTGTCCGAAGGCCAGGATGGCCAGGAGAAGCAGAAGCGTGGCGAGCGCCGCCGCCGCCCGCTTGCGCGAGACCACGAGGGCGATGGCGAGGGCGCTCATTGCGAGAACCAGGGCGCCGGTTGCGCCGAGCGCCTCCGAGCCGGTCCGTGGATCCCCGAGCGCGAGCCGGTTCCGCGCGATGGTGAGCACCGGCAGCCAGGTCAGGGCGAGCGCCAGGGCACCGAGCCAGGCGGTGCCGACGAGCAACGCGAGGACGCGCCCGATCCCGACCGTCCGCAGCGCGCTTTCCGATGTCCCCGCCGTCACGGCAGCAGGCCGTTCTCGGACAGGTAACGGGCTGCCACCGCTTCGGCCACGTCGCCGTCCACGGTGATGCGCGCGTTCAGCCGCCGCAGGGTCTCGGCGTCGAGGCGGGTGAACACGCGCGCCAGGGCGGGCGCGATCTCGGGGTGGCGGGCGAGGTCGGCCTGCCGGATCACCGGGGCCACCTCGTAGACGATCTGGGCATCCAGGGGATCGCTCATGACGACGAGGTCGAGCGCCGCGAGGGCCCCGTCGGTCCCGTAGACCATCCCGGCATTCACGCCGCTGATCCCCTGCGCGGCCGCTCGCGCCGTGACGGACGTGTCACCGCCGGGCAGGCTGATGATGCGATTCAAGGGCAGGGCGAAGCCATAGGCCGCCTCGAAGGCCGGCAGGGCCGCCGGACTCTCCACGAACTCGGTGGAGGCGGCGAGCCGAATGAGGCCGCGGCGGACCGCTCCGGCGAAGTCGGTCATCGTGGTCAGGCGCTCGCGCCGTGCCAGGTCCCCGTTGACGGCGATCAGCCACGTGTTGTTGGCCGGTGCCCGGGTCAGCCAGGCGAGGCCGCGCTCGGCGTCGCGCCGCCGGATCGTGTCGTACGCGCCCTGCGGCGACTTCCAGATCGGATCGGTCTCCGTGCCGGTGAAGAAGGCGCCGTTGCCGGTGTATTCGGGATAAATCGCGATCTCGCCGGACAGGAGGCTGTTGCGAACGATCAGGGTCGGCCCGAGTCCGAGCTTGCGCAGGACGGGCAGGTTCAGTTTCTCCAGAACCTGGGCGATCATGGCGCCGGTCAGCGCGCCCTCGGTGTCGCTCTTCGAGGCGACCACGAGGGGAGACCCGGCCGTGGCCGAGTCGGGAGCCTGCACGCCGGAGAGCGCGAGCCAGGCCATCGCGGACCGTCGCGTCCAGTCTCGCACCCCGGACCGTCCCGTTAACATAGGTTGTTGGCATTCCAGGGGGGGGCTGCCTACCGGTAGGAGTCGGTGGCGCAGAAATGTTTCAGACCGTAACATTGCTGCCCCGCAGACGGCCTTTGACGAGGTTCAGGCGCTTGACACGCCCCACGGAACGGGCGACGGCTCGCTCTGTGCCGGGCTGTTCAAAGGGCCTTGCCGGCTCGCTCAGGCCCTGCATCATTCGCATGTTGCGAGCCTGATTGCACACGGTGGGAGCGAACCCCTGAACACCTTCCGCGGAAGGCGTTCCGGATTTCCAAGTCGATCGAAGGGAAGAAGCCCCGGCGTGAGTGCTCAAGTGGACGAAGACCTTCTCAATGGGGCTCGCGTGCTTGTCGTCGAGGACGAAGCCGCGATCTCGATGCTGCTCGAAGACATGCTGCTCGATTTCGGTTGCACCGTCGTCGGCCCCGCCGCGCGTCTGTCGACCGCCCTCGAGATGGCGGAGAACGAGAGTTTCGAGGTCGCCATCCTCGACGTCAACGTGGCGGGCGAGCCGATCTATCCGGTGGCCGAAGCCATCGTGAAGCGCGACCTGCCCATCGTATTCTCGACGGGCTACGGCGGCGCCGGCATCCGTGAGCCGTTCCGCGATCGTCCGGTCGTGCAGAAGCCGTTCAGCCAAGCCGACCTCAAGCGGACGCTGATCGCAGCCGTGGCGGCCGCGCGCGCCTAAGATCATCGGATCGGAAAGGCGTCGGCCACGTGCCGGGGCCAGGCCCAGGGCGAGACGAACACCGCGTCCGCCCGAAACGTCGCCGCGTCGGTGTTCGGGTGCCGACTGATCCAGGCCCGGACAGCCCGCGAGAATCGGGCGACCTTGCGGGCGTCGATGGCGCCTTGCGCCGCCTCCAGCGTGCTGCGCGCCTTCACCTCCACGAACGCGATCGTCGCCCCGCGCCGGACGATCAGGTCGATCTCGCCCCCCGCCGCGCGAAAGCGCGACCCGAGCGGACGGTACCCCTTCAGCATCAGGGCGAGGAGCGCGAGGGTCTCGGCCGTCCGGCCGCGCAGCTCGGTGGCGCGCCGGCGCTCGGCCGCAGGGCCCTCAGGTCTCATCGTCGCGCCGGGCCAGGGCCAGGGCACGGGCATAGACGACCCGGCGGGGCTGGCCGGTCTCCTCCGCCACCAGGGTCGCGGCGTCCTTGATCGAGTGCCGGGCGAGCGCCGCCGTCAGGGCCGCATCGAGGCCCGCATCCGTCTCGGCGGCGTCGGGCACCTCGTCCTGCGTGCCGATGATCACCACCACCTCGCCCTTCGGCGCGCCCTCCTCCGCATAGAGCGCGGCGAGATCGCCGAGGCTGCCGCGCCGGATCGTTTCGTAGAGCTTGGTCAGCTCGCGGGCGACCGCTGCCGGGCGCGTGGGCCCGAGAACCTCCACGGCGTCGACCAGCATCTCGGGCAGGCGATGGGGCGATTCGAACAACACCAGGGTGCCGGGGATGCGCCCGAGCGCCTCCAGGCGGTTGCGCCGCGCGCCGGACCTGGCCGGCAGGAAGCCCTCGAAGAAGAATCGGTCGGTGGGCAGGCCGGCGGCCACGATGGCGGTCATGACCGCCGAGGGGCCCGGAATGGGCGTGACGCTGAGGCCGGCCTCGATCGCCGCCTGCACGAGCTTGAAACCCGGATCCGACACGAGGGGCGTGCCCGCGTCGGAGACCAGGGCTAGGGCCTCGCCGCCCTGCATCCGGGCGATCATCCGCTCGCGCACCGCCGCGTTGGAATGCTCGTGATAGGCCAAGAGGGGCGTGGTGATCCCGTAATGCATCAGCAGCGTGCGGGTGACGCGGGTGTCCTCGGCCAGCACCGCATCGGCGGCGGCGAGCGTCGCCAGGGCGCGGAACGAGACGTCCTTCAGGTTTCCGATCGGGGTCGCCACCACGTGGAGACCGGGCTCGATCGCCTCGGCCTCGGCGGCGAGCCCGAAGGCCGTGAAGGTGGCGGGTGGGCGGGCGCCGGGCCCCGTCGCGGCCGGGTCGCGCCGCCGCCGGGTCCGCGTGTCGATCTTCTGGGTCATGGCCGCGACCTTGCCACGATCGGGGCTCCCTGCGGAATGCTCGGCGGCGCGTCGGTTCACATTTACTTTTGGCCCCTAGGCTGCAAGCCTGGGTCGTCAGCCGGCGACAGGGGGGCCACCGATGACGCACGCCAACAGGCTGAAATCCGGGCTGGTCGGGATCTCGACCCTGCTCCTGCTCGCGGCCTGCGTCGGAGTGCCGGACGGCGGCGGCCGCGTCTCGAACCGGGTCCCGCCACCCCAGGTGGAAGGCCCGGGGGCCGACGCGCCGATTGCCGCCGCGGGGGGGCGGATCGGCACCGGATCGGTGAAGGTCGCCCTGGTGGTACCGCTCACCGGACCGGGCTCGGCGGTGGGCACGGCGATGCGCAATGCGGCCGAACTCGCCATCGAGGATTTCCAGAAGTCCGACCTGCAGATCCTGGTGAAGGACGACCGCGGCGCGCCGGACGGCGCCCGCGAGGCGGCCCAAGCCGCAGTGGCGGATGGGGCCGAGGTCGTCCTCGGCCCGCTCTTCGCCGCCAACGTCCAGGCGGCGGCCGGCGTGGTACGCGCGGCGGGCAAGCCCCTCATCGCCTTCTCGACCGATGCCGGGGTCGCGGCCCGCGGCACCTACCTCCTGAGCTTCCTGCCCCAGGCCGAGGTCGACCGGGTCGTCGACGAATCCGTCGCGTCCGGCCGCAAATCCTTCGCGGCGATGATCCCGGATTCGAGCTACGGAAACGCCGTGGAGGCGCAGTTCCGCGAGGCGGTAGCCCGCAAGGGCGCGCGCCTCGTGGCGATCGAGCGCTATCCCGTCGGCAATCCGGCCCCCGCCATCGGGCGCCTCGGCGGGCTGATCACCGGGCCGGCGGCTCAGGCCGACGCGCTGTTCCTGCCGGATACGCCGGATGGCCTCGCCACCGTTGCCCCGGCCCTGACCAAGGCCGGGTTCGCCCCCGGCCGGGTCCGGCCAATCGGCACCGCCGTCTGGAACGATCCCCGGATCTTCGCCCTGCCCGCCCTCCAGGGCGGCTGGTTCGCGGCCCCGGACGCAGCCGGCTTCACCGGCTTCTCGCAGCGTTACCAGGCGCGGTTCGGCTCGGTGCCGCCGCGCGTCGCCACCCTGGCCTACGACGCGGTCTCGCTGATGGCGGCCCTGTCGCGCCAGTTCGGCTCGCAGCGATTCGCCGACACCACGCTCACCAACCCGTCCGGCTTCTCCGGCGTCGACGGGACCTTCCGGTTCCGGCCGGACGGCCCGAGCGACCGCGCCCTGGCGGTCTACGAGATCCGTTCGGGTGCGCCGGCCATCGTCAGCCCGGCGCCGCGCACCCTCGGCCCGTCGGGCACCTGATCAGGCGGCGAGCGCGGCCACCAGCGCGTTGAGCACCGGCGCGCCGGCGGGCGTCGCGGCGATGCGGCCGCCCGCATGTCGGGCGATAAGCCCCTCGGCGACGAGGCCGTCGATCCGCCCCGGGTCGAGGGCCCTCCCCTTCAGGGCGGCGTAGCGCGCGGGGTCGATGCCTTCGCGCAGGCGCAGACCCATCATCAGGAACTCGTCGCCCTGGTCCGAGGCGGCCAGCGTCTCGGTCTCGACGATGCCGTGACCCTGCCCCTCCACCCGGGCGAGCCAGGCTTCCGGCGCCCGCTCGGTGACGGTGCCGATCCGGCCTGCCGCTTCGACGAGGCGTCCGTGGGCGCCGGGGCCGATTCCCGCATATTCGCCGTAGCGCCAGTACAGGAGGTTGTGCCGGGATTCCGCACCGGGCCGGGCGTGGTTGGAGATCTCGTAGGCCGGCAAGCCGGCCCGGTCGCAGACCTCCTGGGTCACGTCGTAGAGGGCACGCGCGGCATCGTCGTCCGGCGGCACCAGCTTGCCGGCGGCGGCGAGGCCGTAGAACGGCGTGCCCGGTTCGATGGTGAGCTGGTAGAGCGACAGGTGCTCCGCCGCCCGGGCGATGGCACCTTCGAGTTCGGCCCGCCACGCGGCCGGGCCCTGGTCGGGCCGGGCATAGATCAGGTCGAAGGAGTAGCGCTCGAAATGCGCCGCCGCGACCCGCACCGCCGCCATGGCCTCGGCTGCGCTGTGCAGGCGGCCGAGTTGCTTCAGGGCGGCGTCGTCCATGGCCTGGACGCCGAGGGAGACGCGGTTGACCCCGGCGGTGCGGTAGCCGCGGAAGCGCTCCGCTTCGACGCTGGTGGGATTGGCTTCCAGGGTGATCTCGACGTCGGGCGTCACGGTCCAGGCGCCGCCGATGGCGTCGAGCAGGCCCGCCACGGTGGCGGGCTGCATCAGGGAGGGCGTGCCGCCGCCGAGGAAGACGCTCGATACCGTCCGTCCGGGCGTGCGCGCCGCCACATGGGCGATCTCGGCCCGGAAGGCGTCCAGGAAGCGGCCCTCGTCCACGGGCGCGTGGCGCACGTGGCTGTTGAAGTCGCAATACGGGCACTTCGCGGCGCAGAAGGGCCAGTGGACATAGACCCCGAACCCCGCATCGCGGGTCGGGTGGTCCGGGCCTGTCGGTTCGGTCATGACGCGGATGTGCGCGCGGGACCGCCGTTTGGCAATCCCGCGGCCGGTCTCAAGGGCGCCGCAGGCAGTTTACGGACGCCGCAGGCAGGTCTGGGCCAGGAGTACGAAGGCGCGGGCGCGATGCGACAGGGCGTTGCCGGTCTGCCAGTCGACGCCGTGCTTCTCCGCGGAGGAGATCTCCCCGAAGGTGCGGTGGTCGCCGTCGGGCTGGAACATCGGGTCGTAGCCGAACCCGCTCGCGCCGCGCGGCGGCACGAGTTCGCCGAAGACCCGGCCCTCGAAGGTCTCGGTGTGGCCGTCCGGCCAGGCGATCACCAGGGCGGAGACGAAGTGCGCCCGCCGGGTGGTGGCGCCGCGCTTGTCGAGTTCCGCGGCAATACGGGCCATGGCGCCGGTGAAATCCTTGGACGGCCCGGCCCAGCGGGCCGAGAACAGCCCGGGTGCCCCGTCGAGGGCGTTGACGCAGAGGCCGGAATCGTCGGCGAAGGCCGGCAGGCCCGAGGCCATCGCGGCGGCGTGCGCCTTGATGGCCGCGTTCTCGGCGAACATCGTCCCGGTCTCGTCCGGCTCGGGCAGGCCGAGTTCGCCGGCCGAGACCGCGTCGACGCCGAACGGCGCCAGCAACTCGCGCATTTCAACGAGCTTGCCGGCATTGTGGGTCGCAATGACGACGCGACCCGTGAGGATGCGGTGCTCGCTCATGCGGAGACTCCCTGCGCCACGGCCTGCTTCTGGAGGGCAACGAGGGACTGGATGCCGCTTTTGGCGAGGCGCATCAGCTCGAACAGCTCCTCCTCCGAGAACGGCTTGCCCTCGGCGGTACCCTGGACCTCGACGAGGCCCCCGGTGCCCGTGATGACGAAGTTGGCGTCGGTCTCGGCCGCGGAATCCTCCAAATAGTCGAGGTCGAGGACGGGCTTGCCCTTGTAGATGCCGCAGGAGACCGCCGCCACGTGGTCGCGCAGGGGGTCGACCGAGATGATCGAGCGGCCGCGCATCCAGGTGAAGCACTCGTGCAGGGCGACCCAGGCGCCGGTGATCGCCGCGGTGCGGGTGCCGCCATCGGCCTGGATCACGTCGCAATCGACGGTGATCTGGCGCTCGCCGATCGCCGGCAGGTTGGTCACGGCGCGCAGGGAGCGGCCGATCAGGCGCTGGATCTCCTGGGTGCGTCCGGAGGGCTTGCCGGCCGTCACCTCGCGCCGGGTGCGCGCGTGAGTGGCGCGCGGCAGCATGGCGTATTCCGCGGTGACCCAGCCCTTGCCGGAGCCGCGCAGCCAGCCAGGGCCGCGCTCTTCCAGGGTGGCCGTGCACAGCACCTTGGTGTCGCCGAAGCTGACGAGGCATGAGCCTTCGGCGTGGCGGGAGACGGCGCGCTCCAGGGTGACCATGCGCAGTTCGTCGTTCGCGCGCTTCGAGGGCCGCATGCCGCTCTCCTTACCGGTGTCGATGGAGTGCGGCTTTACGGTTCCGGCCCCCGCCCGGCAAGCGAGGTCGGGCGGATTGCCGGCGCCGCCGGTGAGCCCGAGGTGCGGAACGCCTTCCGCGGCCAAGCGGTTTCTCGTATTCTCCATGCGTCCGCCAGGGGCGACGGTGGACGGCATTGTGTAAAGCACGGGAGACCGTCACACTCTCCGCCTCAGGAATGGAATGTGACCGAGCCCGCCCGCCCCTTCTCCACATCGCAGCAGATGCAGGTTCTCAGCGCGCTGAACGAACGCTCGCGTGAAATCTTCCGGCAGATCGTCGAGAGCTATCTGACGACCGGCGAGCCGGTCGGCTCGCGTAACCTCGCGCGCATCCTGCCCATGGCCCTGTCGCCGGCCTCGATCCGGAACGTCATGGCGGATCTCGAGCATTCCGGGCTGATCTTCGCACCCCACGCCTCGGCCGGCCGTCTGCCCACGGAGCAGGGCCTGCGCTTTTTCGTCGATGCGATGCTGGAGCTCGGCGATGTCGGGCGTGAGGAGCAGGAGCGGATCGAGGCGCAGATGCGCGCGGCCGCCTCGGGCCATACCTTCGATTCCGCCCTGGCCGAGGCCTCGATGCTGCTCTCAGGGATCTCCCGTGGGGCCGGCGTGGTGCTTACCACCAAGACCAATGTCCACCTGAAGCATATCGAGTTCGTCCGCCTCGACCCGACCCGGGCGCTGGTCGTCCTGGTCTCCGACGACGGTTCGGTGGAGAACCGCCTCCTCGACCTGCCGGCGGGCCTGCCGGCGGGGGCTCTCCAGGAGGCCTCGAACTACCTGAACGCCCGGCTCCAGGGCCGGACCCTGGGGACGCTCCGCGCCGAGATCGAGTCGGGCCGGCAAGCGATGAAGCGCGAACTCGACGTGATCACCGAGCGCCTCGTGGATGCCGGCCTCGCCGTCAGCGTCGGCCCCTCGGATGCCCGGCAGCTCATCGTGCGCGGTCAGGCCAATCTCCTGGACGACCTGCGGGCCGCCGAGGATCTCGACCGCATCCGCCTGCTGTTTAACGACCTCGAGACCCAGAAGGACGTGATCGAACTCCTGTCCCGGGCCGAGGGCGGCGAGGGCGTGCGCATCTTCATCGGCTCGGAGAACAAGCTCTTCTCGCTCTCAGGCTCCTCGATGATCGCGGCTCCGTTCCGCGACGGGTCGCAGAAGATCGTCGGCGTGGTGGGGGTCATCGGCCCGACGCGCCTGAACTATGCCCGCATCGTGCCGATGGTCGACTACACCGCACGGGTGGTCTCCGGCCTCCTCGACCGCAAGCGCTGAGCGGAAAACGCGAAGGGGCGGAGCCTGAAGCCCCGCCCCCGACGCGGTTCCGATCGCTCGGGTCAGCCGCGGATCACGTCGACGATCTCGTAGGTGTCGGGATCGACGATGACGATGTCGTCGTCCACCAGCACGTAGCGGTAGTCCTCGTATTCCGGCGCGATCCGGACGATGTCCGGCGGCAGGTCGTAGAGGGTGTAGCTGCGGGCGATGGCCGTGCCGACGGTGAGCGCGAAGGCGCCGGCGGCGAGGCGTGGGATGCCCCGGCGGAACACGCTCTGGCGGAACTCGGTGCGCTGCGGCGCCCCCAGGCGGCCATAGGCGCCGCGGACGGCGCCGCGATCGCCACGGTCGCCGCGACCACCCCGGCCCTCGCGCTCGACGCGGCCGTCGCGACCGCCGCGCTCATCGCGGTCGGCCCGTCCACCGCGCTCCTCGCGGCCGTCGCGATCAGCCTTGCCGCCCCGATCGCCCTTGCCGTCGCGGTCCGCCTTGCCGTCGCGATCTCCCTTGCCGTCCCGGTCGCCCCGGCCGTCTCGTGCCGCGGCGCCACCGTCCTCGCGGCCGCCGCGCTCTCCGGCCGCCTGACCCGGACGACCGTCCTGGCGCCCTGCGCCACCCTCGGCGCCACGGCCACCGGCCTCGCCGCGCTGGGCACCACCGGCCGGACCGGCCCCGGTCTCCGCACCGCCGGCGCCGCCGCGCGTGCCTGCGCCGCCAGCCGCACCGCCGGCTTCGCCGCCCCGCATGCCGGCGCCACCGCCCGCACCGCCACCGGCGCCACCGCGCATTCCGCCGGCACCACCCGCACCCGGACCCGCGCCACCGGCGCCGCCGCCCGCGCCCATACCGGCGCCGCCACCCCCGGCACCGCCCGCGCCGCCCCCGGCACCGCCTGCCCCGCCACCAGCGCCGCCGCCCGGCCCGCCCTGCGCGAACGCGCTCGCTGCGCCGATCACCAGGGCCGCCGCCGTCACCGTGCTCCGAAAGAGCTTGCTCATGGGATCGTTTCCACTCTCGTTGTTGTCGGACGCCGCTTGACGTCGATGCCGTCCGCAACGAGGATCTTCGAGAAACCGTTCCCGGATTTCTTGCGCTGATCTTGCTGCTGATCGCGATCAGCCTATTGACTCGGTACAGCCAAGCTCAGGGGCACGTCTTCCACAGCGTGGTTTCATCGTCATCTTGGCCGTGTCCGACAACCCGCTGATCGCTCTTTGGAAATCGCGTTCGAGGCGATAACGTCCCCGTCAAGCAAGCCGTGGAACGGCATTGTTCAGAGCACAGGGATGAGACGTATGACAGGTGGGGCCGGGACCATTCCGACCAAGGCGGAGGACGCCGCGGACAACCGACGCCGGATCAAGGCGATCGTCGCCTCCTCGTCGGGCAATCTCGTCGAATGGTTCGATTTCTACTGCTACGCGTTCTTCGCGCTCTACTTCGCACCGGTGTTCTTTCCCGCCGGTGACAGCACCAGTCAGCTCCTGCAATCGGCCGCTGTGTTCGCGGTGGGCTTCTTCATGCGCCCGATCGGCGGCTGGCTGTTTGGGCGCATCGCCGACCGCCTCGGCCGCAAGACCTCGATGCTGATCTCGGTGCTGATGATGTGCGCCGGGTCGCTGATGATCGCGGTGCTGCCGACCTACGCCACGGTCGGGCAGCTCGCGCCGGCCCTGCTGCTGCTCGCCCGGATGATCCAGGGCCTGTCGGTGGGCGGTGAGTACGGCACCAGCGCCACCTACATGAGCGAGATCGCCGTGAAGGGCCGTCGCGGCTTCTTCGCCTCCTTCCAGTACGTCACCCTGATCGGCGGCCAGCTCCTCGCCTCGCTGGTGCTGATCATCCTCCAGAGCTTCCTCACCGCGCAGGAACTGACGGCCTGGGGCTGGCGCATCCCGTTCGTCATCGGCGCCATTGCGGCGGTTGTCGCGCTCTACCTGCGTTCGTCGCTGGCCGAGACGGCGACCAAGGAAGACATGGCCAAGAAGGATTCCGGCACCTTCGCGGCCCTGTTCAAGCACTGGCGCGCCTTCTGCGTGGTGCTGGCCTACACCGCCGGCGGCTCGTTGAGCTTCTACACCTTCACCACCTACATGCCGAAGTACCTCTTCAACACGGCGCATATCGACAAGGTCACGGCCTCGCAGATCTCCACCGCCGCCCTGTTCATCTACATGATCATCCAGCCATTCTTCGGCTGGTTGTCGGACCGGATCGGGCGCAAGGCCAACATGCTGCTCTACAGCGGCCTCGGGACCCTGATGGTGGTGCCGCTGATGACCGCCATCGGGTCCACGCAGAACGCGGTCCTGTCCTTCGCGCTGATCATGGTCGGCCTGATCGTGATCAGTTTCTACACCGGCATCAGCGGCATCGTGAAAGCCGAGCTGTTCCCGACGCAGGTGCGGGCCCTGGGCGTCGGCCTCTCCTACGCCATCGCCAATTCGCTGTTCGGCGGCACCGCCGAGATGGTCGCGCTCTACCTGAAGCAGGTCGGCTCCGAGAGCACGTTCTTCTGGTACGTGACCGTCATGCTCGGCGTCGCCTTCATCGGCTCGCTGATCATGCCGAACCCGAAGCGTCACGGCTACCTCGACGGCGACGGCACCGTCGAGGAAGCGCTGACGCGCAAGTCCCGCCTCTCGGCCGCCTGAGCCGTTTCCTCCTCGGGCGAACGACCGGCACGCGGTGAGCGATCACCGCGTGCTTTTTTGTGCCGCCGGCATCCGACTCGGAAACGGCTTGATGCACCTCCGCGTCTGGGCTGCTGTCAACGAATATTTGATGAACTGAACCTGACCAAACTTTAAGATGACATCTCGATTGGCCAAGACCACATTTGCTTCAGAAGAGATCGCCGGCGCAGGGAGATCAGTTCGATCCACGATCCAGGCGCGGCTCTTCTTCGGAGGCAGTGTGATGAATAAGACAAGAACAGTTGCCGCTTTCCTTGCCGCAACCTCGCTCCTCAGCGGTGTGGCACTGGCCAACGATGCGGTGAAGCCCGCGACGGCTCCGCCGGTGACGGCCGCGCAGCAGGCGGCGGACAGAGACGTGGGCAAGCTGTCGAAGGACGGCGCCCAGGCCTTCCGCGACCTGCACCTCGCCCGCATCGCCATCTTCGACGCCGATCCGACCCTCGCCAAGACTTTGATCGGCAAGGCGCAGGCGTCGCTCGCCAAGGCCAAGACCGACGAGGCGATCTACACAAAGGCGGAAGCGGACCTGCGGAGCCCCGACAAGCACGCCGCGATGGCGAAGGCTTCCGATGCGAAGGCTTCCGATGCGAAGGCGGCCGATGCCAAGACCGCGGAGGCGAAGGCATCCACGCAGCCCACGGCCTGGCTGCCCGTCGACGGCCAGCTGACGCTCGGCGAGGATTTCGTCGCCACGCCGACCAAGGCGGCCGCCGTGGCGACCGCGAACAAGAGCCTCGAGAAGGGTGATCGCAAGTCGGCCATCGACCAGCTCAAGCTCGCCGGCGTCGACATGAACTTCGTCCTGGCCGTCGTGCCGCTGAACCAGACGACCACCGATGTCGATCAGGCGGCGAGCCTGATCGGACAAGGCAAGTATTACGAGGGCAACGCCCTCCTGAAGAAGGTGGAGGACGGCGTGCGCTTCGACGTGGTGAACGTGCTCGGAACCCCGCAGAAGGCGCCGGCATCCGCGGCGACGACGGGTTCGACCGCCGTCCCCAAGTGATCCTTCACTCGAGTGACCCTTCTGTCGAGTGACCCCTGATGAAGGGGCCCTCGACGAAGGGACCCTCTGATCGAGTGATCCCCTGATCCGACCCTGCCGGCGCCGCGTCCCGCCCAGGACCCGGCGTCGGCCCTTGCGCGGCCGCGGCGCGGCGCCCGGATCTCCTGCGTGGGAGGCGTTTCGTGATGAGTATCGGGATCAGCCTCGGGCTTCTGCTCTCCGCCGTCGTCACCGGTTTCGGCCTCGTGCTGGCCGCCGGCTTCGCCGGTCATCCGGTCGACGGGCAGGTGCCGAGCGACTGGGGCTGGAGCCTCCTGATGATGGGCGGGGCCAGCCTCTTCGCCTTCGGCTATGCCGGCTGGCGCCGGGCCACGGGGCGTCCGTGACCGCGCGGCGCTTTTCCGCCCGGCCAGCAATTCAGCTCGTCTCCCCCAGCACCGCCCGGCGCTGCCGGTCCAGTTCCTCGCTGTAGCGCTTGAGGGTGTGGCTCTCGGTGAGGAGGCCGATCACCTTGCGGCTCTTCAGGTCCTCCACCACCGCCAGGGCCTCGCTCTCCGTCCGGTCGAAGATTGCCGTGGCGATCTTGGCGTTCATGTCGGCGGTGAGGACGTCGTGGGTGTGGCGCAGGAGCGCGGAGAGACCCGGCGCCTCGGCCTCCGCCTCCAGCAGGGCCGCGTGGGCTTCCGGCACGAGGATGATGCCGGCATAGCGCCCCTGCCCGTCCACCATCACCACCCGGGAGGGCGAGCCCAGGGGGTGCTTGCGCAGGAAATTGGCGAGACTCTGGTCGAGGGCGGCCGTCGGCACCTCGCGGCGCATCAGCTTGCCGACCGTGAGGGTCCGGATCCAACCGACATCGTGCGCGCTGCGGATGCTCTCGCCGCGCAGGTGGAAGCGCCAGGTCGCGAAGGAATAGCCGAAGGTCTTCCGCACGGTCAGCGACGAGGCGATCACCGCCACGAGCACCAGGCCGGCGATCGGAAAGCTGCCCGTGAGTTCGAGGGCGAGGAACGTCATGGTCAGCGGTCCGCCGATCACCGCCACGGCGAGCGCACTCATGCCGATCACCGCGTAGGCGAGCGGGGTCAGCCCGAACGCGGCGAAGCCGGGCAGGATCATCGGCATGCCGGCGGCGAAGATCTCGCCCACGATCGCGCCGAGGAAGAGCGAGGCGAAGAAGAGGCCGCCGCGGAATCCCGACCCGATGGAGACCGCCGAGGCCGTCGCCTTGGCGACGAACAGCACGATCAGGGCCGAGAGGCCGAGGGTGGTGCCATGGGCGTCGAGGTGCAGGTGCAGCGCCCCGTGTCCGCCGGAGAGGACCTGCGGCGAGGCGATGAGCGCCAGCCCGCCGACGCACAGGCCGCCGAGGATCGGGACGCAGAGGGTCGGCAGGCGGGTGGCGCGAAAGCCGGCTTCCACCAGGGTCACGCCGCGCATGATGAGGATGCCGAGGCCGGCGCAGATCAGTCCGAGGGCGAGGCTCGGAACCGTGTCGAGGGTGGTCAGGACCGTCGTGGTCACGGCATCGGCCCGCTCCACCGTGACGAGGGAGGTCTGGGCCACCAGGGCGCGGGCGACGACGCTGCCGCAGAGGGCGGCGACCACGACCGGGGTCAGCGTGGCGATGGAATAGGTGCCGATGATGAGCTCGAAGGCGTAGAACGCCCCCGTCAGCGGCGCCCCGAAGGCCGCCGCGATGGCCGCCGCCGCGCCGCAGCCGACGAGGGTCCGCTGATCGGCCCGGCGCAGCTCGAAGGCGAGGCCGAGGCGCGAGGCCAGTCCGGCGCAGAACTGCGTGTAGGCCGCCTCCATTCCCACCGAGATGCCGCTGCCGTTGGAGATGGTGTTCTGGATCACCACGATGGTGGAATCGCGGATCGACATCCGTCCGCCATGCAGCGCGTTCGCCTCGATCGGGTCGACCACCGGGCGCCGGGGCCGTCGCTGCCAGCGCAGGGCCAGGGTGAAGAGCGCGAGCAGGACGCCGCCGAAGGCCGGCGCCAGGAGAACCACGAGGGGCGGGAGATCGGTGGCCGCGCTCAGGCGCAAGCCCGGCGGCAGACCGTAGAGCAGCTCCCGCAGGGCCTGCGTCGCGCGGTTCATTCCGGCCACCGCGACGCCGCCGCAGCAGCCGATCAGGGCGGCCAGGACGATCAGGCCGATCTCGCTGCCGCGCACGAGGGCGCGCAGCTGGCCGGGCGCTTGCACGAGCACCCGCTGGGCGAGCGGCGGTCGGGAGGGGATGGCGTGCGGTGGCATCGACCGGTGAACGGGAGCGTGCGCCGGGAGGAACGCGCGCAGGGAGATGGACCCGCGCCCTGCTTAGCCCGTCGGCGGCCCCGGCGTCGACCGCTCGGCGCCGTCGCCCGCACGGCGCCTCGGGCTCGACGGGAGAATGGTCCACACTTTTGCCGACGATCGGCCGAAGGCGGCTTGAAATGCGGCGCGGGTCGGGATAGATCGCCCGCAGTGCCGCTGTAGCTCAGTTGGTTAGAGCGCTTGATTGTGGATCAAGAGGTCCCCCGTTCGAGCCGGGGCAGTGGTACCATTCCTTCTCGATGAGATTTGTTTGGCGGTCGTGCTCCGGCATGGCCGCGTTCGGCGTTTCGCGTCCCGCCCCGTCCGGCTGCGATGTGCGAAAACGCTCTGGACACCGTGCCAATCTTGCCACGGGATTGCCCCAAACTGGGCCGTGTTGTCGCCACATCTGTCAAGCTAATCTCAATCCGTCGCTTGGGAACGGGGTTGGGTCGCGCAGATGCAGGGTCGAAACGTCGGATCGTCACGGACCGTCTTCGCCAAGGGCCCCATCGCCAAGGGGGCGCCCGTCAAGGGCTCGCTCGCACCGCGCTCCGGCCTCGGCGCCGCTCCGTCGTCATCGGATGCCCTCACCCTCGGCGGCCGCATCGGCCGCGATCACGGCAGCCGCCCTGCCCTGACCCGCTCCGTGCTCTCCATGGTGCTGCTGGCGGGTGGCCTCGGCGGAGTCCTGGTCTACGGCGTCGGGCCGGACACCGGCGTGGTGCAGTCGGCCCAGGCGATGACCGAGATCACCATGCCGCGTCCGCGCATCCAGCCGGTCCCGGTCATCCTGCAGACCTCCGCCCAGGCGAGCGCGCCCCGCGCGGTGATCACCGCCGCTTCCGCCTTCGCCCCGGTCCATGACCTCGACACCGAGCTCGGCTCCAATGCGGTGGACCGCGTCTCCTACGACTACCTCCTGACGGAGAGCTCGGTCGGCGACCCGAACGAAGTCCTCGAATTCGGGCCGATGAAGATCCGGCGCCACCTCGTGCAGAAGATCGTCCGCGCCGCGCAGGCGGTGGAAACCGACCCCGTCCTGCTGATGGCGGTGGCCGACAAGGAATCGAGCTTCAAGACCGAGGTCCAGGCCCAGACGTCCTCCGCGACCGGCCTGTTCCAGTTCATCGAGCGGACCTGGCTCGGCGTGGTGCGCGACTTCGGGCCGAAATACGGCCTCGCCACGGATGCCGCCCTCGTGGTCGCGGGCGACAACGGACGCCCCACCGTCCTCGATCCGGCCGACCGGACCCGCATTCTCGAGATGCGCCGCGACCCCTACCTGTCCGCGCTGATGGCCGGCGAGATGCTGAAGCGCGACGCCGCCCGCATCGCGCTCCGCATCGGCCGCGAACTCACCCTGGGCGAGGTCTACCTCGCCCACTTCCTCGGCCCGGACGACGCCGAGGACTTCCTCGCCACCGTGGTCGACACGCCGAAGGCCGCTGCCGCGCAGATGCTGCCCGGCCCGGCCCGGGCCAACAAGACGATCTTCTTCGCCGCCCAGCGCGGGCGCCGGAAGGCCGTCAGCCTGTCGGTGGCGCAGGTGCACGAGAAGTTCGAGGCGATGATGAGCACCCGCGGCGAACGCTACCGCGACGTGCGCTCCATGGCCGGCATCCTGGCCTATGCCGACGCGACGGCGGACTGACGAAACGCACAAGGCGGACAGCGTCCGGGATGATTTCCCGCAACTGACCGTGATCTCCCGGCTTTAATGTCGGCGAGCCCTTCCGGCTCGCCTCGAGACACACACCGCGGAGGCCCTGCTTGCCGGACCCGAAAGGTACGAACGCGGACGACCCGTCCGCCGTCAGCCGGACATCGCTCGCGGACACGCTGAGCCCCGGGATGTCGCTCGACCGGATCGGCCAGGCCCTCGCCGCCTTCTACGACGACCTGATCGCCGAGGGCGTGCCGGAACACCTCGCGATCCTCGTGCGCAAGGTCGAACCGGAACCGGTGGCCAAGCCCAATCCGGCCAAGCCCCGCCCATCCAAGCTCGCCCTCGTGGTCGAGGACGACGCCGCCACGCGGGCGCTGGCCGAAGCGCTCCTGAGCGACACCGACCTGACCGCCATCGGCTGCGACAGCGCGGAGGCCGCGCTCACCATCATGCGCGAGCGCGGCGGCGACGTCGCCCTGGTCTTCGCCGATGTCAGCCTGGCCGGCGCGATGGACGGGGTCCAGCTCGCCTCCGCGGTCGCCCTGCTGTGGCCGGCGGCCCGCATGGTGGTCACCTCGGGCCGGCGGGCCGAACGACCCGGAACCCTGCCGGAGCAGGCAGTGTTCATTCCGAAGCCGTGGCGCCCGTTCGATCTCCTGAGCGAGGCGGAGATCGCCACCACCGTGCCCCAGCCCATCGTGCCCTGACCCGGTCGGATCGCCCCGCCGAGAGGCGTTTCCGCCGCTACCGCGACGGGTCGCTCCGGCGCACGACTTGCATCGCCGAACCCAGCGTCCGCGCCGACCAGACCACGCCGATCCGGCGCGGTGGAGCCCCTCGCCTTGCCCATCCTGTCCGTCCGCCACCGCACCACCTACCGTTACCGGCAGCCGGTGGCCTTCGGTGAACACCGCATCCTGTTCCGGCCTCGCGACAGCTACGACCAGCGCCTGATCTCGGCGACCCTGAAGATCACGCCGGAGCCGAGCGGCCTGCGCTGGCTTCACGACGTCTTCGGCAACTGCGTGGCCGTGGCCACCTTCACGGGGCGGGCCGCGCAGCTCACCTTCGAATGCGCGATCACCCTCGACCACACGCCGGAATCGGCGCCGGTCTTCCCCATCGCCGCCCATGCGGCGTTCTACCCGTTCGGCTACGGAGCCGACGACATCCCGGATCTCAGCCGCTCGATGGAGCGGCAATACGCCGATCCGCGCAACGAGGTCGACGCCTGGGCCCGCAGCTTCGTGCCCCCCGCCGGACGGATCGGGACCCAGGACCTTCTGGCCGAGATGACCCGCAGCGTCCGGCGCAACTTCGCGTATCTGGCCCGCTCCGAGAAGGGCGTGCAGGATCCGGTGACGACGCTGCGCCTGAAGCGCGGAAGCTGCCGCGATTTCGCGGTGTTGATGATCGAGGCCGTGCGGGCCCTCGGCATGGCGGCCCGCTTCGTCTCGGGCTACCTCTACAACCCACGCGGGGATCGCGACCGCCACGTGGGCGGTGGCTCGACTCATGCTTGGGTGCAGGTCTACCTGCCCGGCGCGGGCTGGATCGAGTTCGATCCGACGAACGGCATCGTCGGAAACCGGGATCTGATCCGGGTCGCGGTGGCGCGAGACCCGCGCCAGGCAGTCCCGCTGCACGGGTCGTTCTTCGGGTTTCCGGCGGACGATCTGGGCATGACGGTGAGCGTCGATGTCCAGGAAGTCGAGCCGGGGGCCGGGGGGCCTCGGGCGACGGATCCGGATCTGGCGCGTTGACGCACCGGCGCGGTAACCGCCGCCCGGTCGCAAGTGAAAAGCGTGTGTTTCTCGACAGGATCAGGTGGTGGATATGAAGATCAGGACTGGGTTCGACATCGCCTTCGAATCGGTTCAGCCAACGCCGATGATCCTCGCGTTGAGCGTGCACCCCTCACGGATGCCGGACGTCCTGACCCCCCACGTCATCCAGTTCGATCCGCCGATCCCGTCGCAGGACTATCGCGACGTCTTCGACAACATCTGCACCCGCATCGTCACGCCCCCCGGCCGCCTGACAATCTCGGCCGATTTCGTGGTCCAGGATTCCGGCCTGCCCGACGCCTATGCGCCCAACGCCCAGCAGATCGAGGTGCAGAACCTGCCCAACGACGTGCTCGTCTATCTCCTGGGCAGCCGCTACTGCGACACCGACAAGCTGTCCGAGACGGCCTGGTCGCTGTTCGGCGGCACGCCCCTCGGCTGGGGCCGGGTACAGGCGATCTGCGACTACGTGCACGATCGCATCCGCTTCGACTACATGTGCGCCGATGCCACCCGGACGGCCTGGGACGGCTTCATGCAGCGCCAGGGCGTCTGCCGCGATTTCGCGCATCTCGCCGTCGCGTTCTGCCGCTGCATGAACATTCCGGCGCGCTACTGCACCGGCTACCTCGGCGACATCGGCATCCCGCCGGTGCCCGACCCGATGGATTTCTCGGCCTGGTTCGAAGTCTATCTCGACGGGACCTGGTACACCTTCGACGCGCGCCACAACACGCCGCGCATCGGCCGGATCGTCATGGCCCGCGGGCGCGACGCGACCGACGTGGCGATCACCACGAACTTCGGTTACGCGCACCTCGCCCGCTTCGACGTCCACACGGACGAGGTCTTCTGATCCGGCGGCGGGTCGGGACGGGTCTCCGCCGTACCGCTCGCCGGGGGGACGGGACTTACCTATCGAGATCCTGCGCCATCTTGAGGTGATGCGCGAGGGCCGGCTCGGTCTTGGCCGCCCAGGCCTTCAGGTCCGGGTTGTCGCCGCCCTTCGCGTAGCGCTGGAATAGGTCGACGGCATCCTTTTCGCCTTCATCTGATCGCTGTGATACTGCTTCGTGAAGGCCTCACCCTGCAGGCCCTTCAGGGTGTCGAGCTTGCCCTGATGCGTGCTGTCGAGGGCCGTCGGGAGGGTGGCCTGGACTTTCCCACCCTGGACCATGGCCTTCAGCTCTCCCGTGGTCTTCTCGTGATCGGCGATCATCTTCTGAGCGTAGGCCTTGGTCGGCGCGTCGCTGCGCTCGGCCGCGAGCCGGCTGGTCTGGATCTCGAAGAGGTCGCTGACCCCGGCCTGGGTCACGAAATCGGCGGTGGAGGGGCTCACCCCGATCAGCGCATTCACCCCCGTCTTCTCGCTCACCGATTGCGCCGCGGCCGGTCCCGCGAGCAGCACCGCGACGGCGATCATGGCCCTGCGTGTCATCACACCCTCCTCCAGCGATCTCATGCCCGTGAACCTCGGCATCGGCCCCGTGTTCCGGTTGAGCGGGAGATCAGCCGTCCCCTCTCGGGCGCCCGAACACGCTCCGCTTCACCACGAAGTCAGGTCGCAGGGACGAAAAAGGCCCCGTCGCGCGTTGCCCTTCTGCAAGCAGGAGAGACCGAGATGGATGCACGCCTCATCGCGATGAACAACGAGGCCAACCGAATCGCCTCCGAGCGCCTGCTGGAGCAGCTCCGGGACGAAGGCCTGCGCTACCGCCTGTGGGTCACCGGGACGCCGCAGGGCGACACCCTGCACCTGCGCGTGGACCACCTCTGCCCCGAAATGCGCCAGCGCCTCGACAAGGTGCTGCGCGGACGCGGCCTGACCCTGGAGATCGCCGAGGCCTGAGCCGGCGGCTCACGCCGGGACGGTGCTGGTCCCGGCCGCCCAGGGCGCGGCCGAGAGGGCGTGGGCCAGATAGGCGATCAGGGCGCTGACCCGGGCCGGGCGCGGATCGCCCGGCGGGGTGACGAGGTGGAGGTCGATCCGCGGCGGCGTCCAGCCCGGCAGGGCCCGGACCAGGCGCCCGTCGCGCAGGTCCTCCCACACCGTGAAGTCCGGCTGGACTGCGAGGCCCAGGCCGGCACGCAGGGCGGGCGCGAGGGCATCGGCATTGTTCGCCCGCAGGGGGCCATCCGGCACCACCGTGGCCTCCGCGCCGCCGGTCCCCAGGAAGCGCCAGCGATCCGGGCTCGGCAGGTAGGCGTAGCCGAGGCAGGCATGGCCCGCGAGATCGTGCGGATGGGCCGGCCATCCGTGCCGGGCGAGGTAAGCCGGCGTGGCGACGAGCGAGCGGTGAATCGCGCAGAGCCGCCGGGCCCGGAGCGAGGAATCCGTCAGCGCGGCGATGCGCAGGCCGCAGTCGAAGCCGCCGCCGACGAGGTCGATCAGATCGTCGCCCAGATGCAGATCGATGCTCAGGCCCGGATGTGCCGCGAGGAAATCCGGCAGGAGCGGCGCCACGTGCAGCACCCCGAACGACATCGGCGCGGCGAGCCGGACCTTCCCGCGCGGCTGCGCCGCCGCGTCCTGCGCCCGGGCCTCGGCCGCCTCGCCCTCGGCGAGGATGCGCGCGGCGGCCTCCCGGGCCGAGGCGCCGGCCTCCGTGAGAGCGAGCTTGCGCGAGGTGCGGTGGAACAGGCGCGCCCCGATCCGCACTTCCAGGCGGGTCACCGCCTTGGAAACCGTACCCGTGGTGATGCCCAGCTCAGCGGCCGTACGGCCGAAGGATCCGGTCTCGACCACCTTGGCGAAGATGGCCCAGGCTTCGAAATCGGGAAGCTTCATCGATGGTCTTTCAGAAAGGATGCGTTTCCATCGTTTCCATTTTCGAACGTGGTGGCAAGGCGCATCTTCCGGTCATCGCAGCACGGCCGGTCCCGGTGCGGTGCGGCCCCCAGGAGATCGTCCCATGTCGCAGAATGGCATCCACCACGTCACCGCGTTTTCCGGCGACGCGACCCGCAACGTCGACTTCTACACCCAGGTGCTCGGCCTGCGGCTGGTGAAGAAGACCGTCAACTTCGACGATCCGGGCACCTACCACCTCTATTACGGCGATGAGACCGGCCGCCCCGGCACGATCCTGACCTTCTTCCCGATCGCGCATGCGGCCCCCGGCCGGGTCGGGATCGGCGAGACCCAGGAGACCGCCTTCCGGGTCCCGCGGGCCGCGATCGGCTGGTGGACCCACCGCTTCATCGAGAAGGGCGTCGCCCACGAGACCCTGGCCCCGGTGCTGGGCGAGCCGACCCTGCGCTTCCGCGACCCCGACGGCCTGATGCTGGCCCTGGTTGGCACCGAGGCGGCGGAGACTGATGCGCCCTGGACGGGCGCCGAGGTTCCAGCGGAGCACGCCATCCGCGGGTTCCACGGCGTCACCCTGCTTCTCAAGGAGGCGGAGGGCACGGCGGCGATCCTGACCGAGGTGTTCGGCTTCCACGAAGCCGGACGCGAGGGGGCGGCGACCCGCTACGCCAGCGGCGCCCCGGAGGGCGGCTTCGTCACCCTGCGGGCGGTGGGCGAGTTCCTCCGCGGCCGCCAGGGCGCGGGCTCCGTGCACCACATCGCCTTCCGGGCGGGGGACGACGCGGAGCAGGCGCGGATGGTGGAGACGCTGACCCGCACCTACGGGCTCGGGATCACCGAGCAGCGCGACCGGCAGTACTTCCGCTCGGTCTACTTCCGCGAGCCGGGCGGGGTGCTGTTCGAGATCGCCACCGACGTCCCGGGCTTCGCCGTCGACGAGCCGGTGGAGACCCTGGGCCGCGACCTCAAGCTGCCGGCCTTCCTCGAACCCCACCGGGCCCAGATCGAGGGGCACCTGCCCGAAGTGGCCTGAACGAAACCGGCCGAAGACAAGCGCTCGCTCCGTCCGGAGCGGGCGCGCTCCAACCGATCGTCGCGAGGTTGCCATGACCGAACCATCCTGGGGCGGAGCCCAGCGCTTCACCCATCGCTTCGTGCCCGCCACCGAGGCCGGGCTGCCGCCGCTCCTCCTCCTGCACGGGACGGGCGGCGACGAGACCGACCTCCTGCCCCTCGGGCGGACCCTGCTGCCCGGTACCGCCCTGCTCTCCCCCCGCGGCGCGGTGCTGGAGAACGGCATGCCGCGCTTCTTCCGCCGACTCGCGGAGGGCGTGTTCGACGAGGCCGATCTCCGCCGGCGCGCCGCCGACCTCGCCGGCTTCGTCGCCGCGGCGCGGACGGCCTACGGCCTCGCCGCGCCGGTGGCGGTCGGGTTCTCAAATGGGGCGAACATCGCCGCGGCCCTGCTGCTCCTGCACCCAGAGGTGCTCGCCGGCGCGGTGCTCCTGCGCCCGATGGTACCCCTGCGGGAGACGCCGCCGGCCGATCTCGCCGGCCGGCCGGTGCTGATGCTCTCGGGCGCCGCCGACCCGATCGTGCCTGCGGCCAATGTGGGGTCGCTCGCCGAACGCCTGCGGGCTGCCGGCGCCACCGTCACGCACGAGACCCTGCCCGTCGGGCACGGCCTTTCGCAGGCCGACGTCGTGCGAGCGGGCGCCTGGCTGCAGCGCCTCGCCGCGGCCTGACCTCAGGCCGATGCCCGCCCCGCGCCGCGGCGGGCATCGAGGAGGGTGTAGCCGACCGCGCCCAGGACCATCAGGGCGAGGACGTACCAGGTGATCGCGTAGACGAGGTGGTTGTCCGGAAACCGCACGATCGTCAGCCCGCCCACCGGCCAGCCGCCGGGATTCGGGGTGGCGTCGGCATCGATGAAGTACGGGGCGGCGTCGGCGAGCCCCCGCGCCGCCGCGATGGCGGCGACGTCGCGCGAGTACCAGCGCCCGGCCTCGGGAGCATTGCTGCGGAGGAAGGCCCCGCCCGGTTCACTCAGGCGCAGGAGCCCGGTGACGGTGGTCTCGCCGGCGATCTGTCCGGCCGCCCGCGCGGCCGGGTCTCGGCGGTCCGCGGGGACGAAGCCGCGATTGACCAGGATCGCGGTACCGTCGCTGCGCTCCAAGGGCGTCAGCACCCAGAAACCGGCGCCGAGATCGGTGACGGCCTGAACGAGAGTCTCGCGGTCGTTGCGAAAGTGCCCGCTCGTCCGCACCCGGCGATAGGCGTCGGCATCCGCCGTCAGCCCGTCCCAGGTTCCGGGGCCCGGCGCCGCGATAGGATCGGCATGGACCCGGGCCTCGACCCGGGCGATCAGATCGTGCTTCCAGGTCCGGCGCTGGACCTGCCAGGTCCCCAGAGCCGCGAGGGCCGCCACGAGGATCAGCCCCGTGACGGCGAGGGCCGCGAGCGCGAAGGTGGAGCGCCGCGCCCCCGGTCGTGGGCTGGCCATCAGCCCATGTGCATGTGCTGCGGCATCATGTTCGTGTTGAGATGGTACATCACCCACAGGGAGCCCGCGAGCGTGATGATCACCAGCGTCAGGGTGAAGATCAGAGCCAGGATGGTCCAGCCGCCCTCGGACTTCGTGTTCATGTGGAGGAAGTAGATCATGTGCACCACGATCTGCGCCACCGCGAAGCCCATGATGACGATGCCGGTGATGCGGTCGTTGCCGAGTACGTTGCCCATCACCAGGATGAACGGGATCGCCGTCAGGATGACCGACAGCACGAAGCCGATCATGTAGTCCTTGAAGGTCCCGTGGCTGCCGCCGTCGGCATGCCCGTGTCCGTGCCCGTGATCGTCGTGTCCTGCCTTCGACGCGGCGCTCATTGCAGGACTCCCATCAGGTACACGAAGGTGAAGACGCCGATCCAGATCACGTCGAGGAAGTGCCAGAACATGCTGAGGCAGAGCAGCCGACGCTTGTTCTCGGGCACCAGCCCGCGCTTGTGCACCTGCGCCATCAGCGTCACCAGCCAGACGATGCCGAGGCTAACGTGCAGGCCGTGGGTGCCGACCAGGGTGAAGAAGGCCGACAGGAAGGCGCTGCGCTGGGGCGTCGCGCCCTCGTGGATCAGGTGGTGGAACTCGTAGAGCTCCAGCCCCACGAAGGCGAGGCCGAACAGGCCGGTGATCGCCAGCCAGATCTGCACGCGGCTGAGGTCGCCCTTCTCCATCTCCAGCATGGCGAAGCCGTAGGTGATGGAGGAGAACAGCAGCATCGAGGTGTTCAACGCCACCAGCGGCAGGTCGAACAGATCCTTCGGCGAGGGCCCCGCGGCGTAGTTCCGGCCCACCACCGCATAGGTGGCGAACAGCGCCGCGAAGATGAGGCAGTCGCTCATCAGGTAGAGCCAGAAGCCGAGCATCGTGCTCCCTTCCGGGTGATGCTCGCCCTTGGCGTCGTAGAAGGCCGTCGGATCGACCTGGGGAATCGTCACCGACGGGCTTCGGCCGGGCTCGAAGTTCATGGCAGCGGAAGACTGGGTTGCCATGATCTCAGACACGCTCCGCCAGCAGGGACGTCCGCTGGCCTTCCGTCCGGACGACCTCGTCGGCCGGGATGTAGAAGTCGCGGTTGTAGTTGAAGGTGTGGCCGATCGCGACGACCGCGATCGCAGCGAAGCTGAAGGCCGCAAGCCACCAGATGTACCAGATCATCGCGAAGGAGAAGACGATGCTCAGCACGCCGAGGATGATGCCAGCCGCGGTGTTCTTCGGCATGTGGATGGCCTTGAACCCCTGGAGCGGCCGGGCGTAACCGCGCTTCTTCATGTCCCACCACGCGTCGTGATCGTGGATCACGGGCGTGAAGGCGAAGTTGTAGTCCGGCGGCGGCGAGGAGGTCGCCCATTCCAGGGTCCGGCCGCCCCACGGGTCGCCGGTCGTGTCGCGCAGCTGCTCGCGGCGCAGGACGCTGACGACCAGGGTGATCGCGAAGGAGGCGATGCCGCAGAGGATCAGCACGGCGCCGAACGCCGCAATGATGAACCAGATCTGCAGGGACGGGTCGTCGAAGTGCTGGACGCGGCGGGTGACGCCCATCAGGCCGAGGACATAGAGCGGCATGAAGGCGACCCAGAACCCGGTCAGCCAGAACCAGAACGACACCTTGCCCCAGAAGTCGTCGAGCTTGAAGCCGAAGGCCTTAGGGAACCAGTAGGTGATGCCGGCCAGCATGCCGAACAGCACGCCGCCGATGATGACGTTGTGGAAGTGGGCGATCAGGAACAGCGAGTTGTGCAGCACGAAGTCGGCCGGGGGCACCGCGAGCAGGACGCCGGTCATGCCGCCGATGACGAAGGTCACCATGAAGCCGACGGTCCAGAGCATCGGGACCTCGAACCGGATGCGGCCCTTGTACATGGTGAAGAGCCAGTTGAAGATCTTCGCACCCGTCGGGATCGAGATGATCATCGTCGTGATGCCGAAGAACGAGTTCACGCTGGCGCCCGAGCCCATCGTGAAGAAGTGGTGCAGCCACACGAGGTAGGACAGGATCGTGATGACGACGGTGGCGTAGACCATCGAGGCGTAGCCGAAGAGGCGCTTGCTCGAGAAGGTCGAGACGATCTCCGAGAACACGCCGAAGGCCGGCAGGATGAGGATGTACACCTCCGGGTGACCCCAGATCCAAACCAGGTTCACGTACATCATCGGGTTGCCGCCGAGGTCGTTCGAGAAGAAGTGCGTGCCGACGTAGCGGTCGAGCGACAGCAGCGCGAGAACGGCCGTGAGGATGGGGAAGGCGGCGACGATGAGGATGTTGGTGCAGAGCGCGGTCCAGGTGAAGACCGGCATCTTCATCATGGTCATGCCGGGGGCCCGCATCTTCACGATGGTGGCGATGAGGTTGATGCCCGACAGCAGGGTCCCGATGCCGGCGATCTGGAGCGCCCAGATGTAGTAGTCGACGCCGACCCCCGGGCTCATGGCGGGCCCTGAGAGTGGCGGATAGGCCAGCCAGCCGGTGCGGGCGAACTCGCCGACGAACAGCGAGGCCATCACGGTCACGGCGCCGCTCACCGTCATCCAGAAGCTGAAGTTGTTGAGGAACGGGAAGGCCACGTCGCGGGCGCCGATCTGCAGCGGCACGACGAAGTTCATCAGGCCCGTGACCAGCGGCATCGCCACGAAGAAGATCATGATCACGCCATGGGCGGTGAAGATCTGGTCGTAGTGGTGCGGCGGCAGGTAGCCCTCGTTCGGCCCGAAGGCCATCGCCTGCTGGGCGCGCATCATCAGCGCGTCGGCGAAGCCGCGCAGGAGCATGACCAGCGCGAGCACGATGTACATGATGCCGATCTTCTTGTGATCGACGGAGGTGAACCAGTCGCGCCAGAGGGGTCCCCAGAGGCGGAAATAGGTAAGCGCACCGAGCACCGCGACGCCGCCGAGGCCGACCATCGCGAAGGTGATGAGGAGGATCGGCTCATGAAGCGGCACGGCGTCGAGCGTCAACCGCCCGAACAGGAGCTTCTGGAGATCCGGATTGGAGAACATGGGACCTACTCGTGAGAGGAGTGTGCCGAATGGGGGTGCGGGCGACCGAAGCGTCCGCGATTATCGATTCAGTTGACCGGGCGCGACGGAGTCCGATCCCTTGGAATCCTTGCCGTCACCGGCCGGGCCGCCATGGTGACCACCGTGGTCGTGCCCGGAATGCTCCGGTGCCGAGTCCGGCTTCACCTCCGGTGCGATGCTCTTGGGCTTCATGCCCTCGGGCTGCTCCCGGCTGTGGGATTCGCGGCCGGAGCCGCCGACCGTGGCGCCCGGCGCCTCGATGCCCTGCTCGGCGTAGCGGTTGTCGTATTCCAGCCGCTCGCGGTTGGCGTGGCTCTCCTTGCCGGCCCCGCCCATGGCGTCGATGTGCATCATCTCGTTCATGCACATCTTGCCCGGCACGGCGCACATGTTGAGCACTGCGCCGTAGAGGCCGTTCTCCACGGTGGAGAAGTAGCGCACCGGCTCGCGCTCGCTCGGCTTCTCCAGGGCGAGGTAGCCCTGGCGGTCGAGGGGCTTGCCCTCGGCCTTCACCTTGGCGACCCACTGGTCGAACCCGGCCTGGTCGAGGCCGTGGAACTTGAAGTTCATCCGCGAGAAGCCGGAGCCGCTGTAATTGGCCGAGAGGCCCTCGTAGGTGCCGGCCTTGTTGATCACCGCGTGGAGCTTCGTCTCCATGCCGGCCATGGCGTAGATCTGCCCGGCGAGCGCGGGGATGAAGAACGAGTTCATGACGGTGGCGGAGGTGATCTTGAAGGAGATCGGCACATCGACCGGAGCCGCCAGTTCATTGACGGTGGCGATGCCCTGATCTGGGTAGAAGAACAACCATTTCCAGTCGAGTGCGACGACCTCGACCGTCAGCGGCTTGACCCCCGCCGGCAGCGGCCGGTCTGCGTCGAGGCGGCTCAGGGGACGGTAGGGATCGAGGGTGTGGGTGCTGATCCAGGTCAGGGCCCCGAGGGCGATGACGATGACCAGCGGCGCCGACCAGATCAGCACTTCGAGCTGCGTCGAGTGGTGCCAGTCGGGATCGTACTCGGCCTTGGTGTTCGAGACCCGGTAGCGCCACGCAAACAGCAGCGTGAAGGCGATGACCGGGATGATGATGAGCAGCATCAGGCCGGTGGAGGCCAGGATCAGGTCGCGCTGGCGCGTTGCGATGTCGCCGGAGGGCTGCATCAGGACCATGTTGCAGCCGGACAGGAGTCCGAACAGCGGGAGGAGCGCGAGCGTACGAAGGGTTTTGACCGGCATGGACTCGTCTGGCACCATCTCGGATGAGCGACGTCCAACGGCCCCGATTGGCCGAAGGCGTTATCGTCGGGTCTCAATTCGCTGCATTGCATCAATCTGACAAGTCGCATGCGGCGCGTCTGATCAGCGCTGCGGGCATAGCCGATGCAGGACAAAGCACGCTATGGACCCTGCCACGATTTCACGGATCGCGCCAAAACACCGCGCTCTTTGTCCCGGGGCGCGTCACGCCGCGCTTTGACGCAGACAAATGGCAGGGCGTACACGTGTCCCATATCCCAGGGCCTCACGCGCCGCCCCGCGCCTGATTCGGCCTCGAACGCATGAAGCGAGCACGGTTTCCTTGATGAGCGCAGACTCCGCATTGCCCTCCTCCTCATCGCTGGAGCGCGACGCGCACGAGGCGTCGAGCGATCACAAAGTGGCGCCGGGCGAGATCGCCATCGGCGTCGTAATCGGGCGCGCCGCGGAGTATTTCGACTTCTTCGTCTACGGCATCGCCTCGGTTCTGATCTTCCCCGGCGTGTTCTTTCCCTTCGCCGATCCGCTGACCGGCACGCTCTATGCCTTCGCGCTGTTCGCCCTGGCCTTCATCGCCCGCCCGATCGGCTCGGTGATCTTCATGGAGATCGACCGGCGTCACGGGCGCGCGGCGAAGCTGACGATCGCGCTGTTCCTGCTCGGCGGTTCGACGATGGCGATCGGCTTCCTGCCGAACTACCACCAGCTCGGCGCCCTCTCGATCTGGATCCTGGCCGCCCTGCGCTTCGGCCAGGGCCTCGCCCTGGGCGGCGCCTGGGACGGACTTGCCTCCCTGCTGGCACTGAACGCCCCTGAGAAGCAGCGCGGCTGGTACGCGATGATCCCGCAGCTCGGTGCGCCGGTCGGCTTCATGCTGGCGAGCGCCCTGTTCGCGTTCTTCCTCGGCAACGTCTCCAACGCCGACTTCCTCGACTGGGGCTGGCGCTACCCGTTCTTCGTGGCCTTCGCGATCAACGTCGTGGCGCTCTTCGCCCGCCTGCGGCTCGTGGCCACCGAGGAATTCTCGCGGATGCTGCAGATGCAGGAGCTGGAGCCGACCCCGGTGCTGGAGCTCCTGCGCACGCACGGCCGGTTCGTGCTCATCGGCGCCGTGGTGCCGCTGGCGAGCTTCGCCCTGTTCCATCTCGTGACGGTGTTCCCGATCAGCTGGATCCACCTCTTCACCGGCCGCTCGGCGGGCGAGTTCCTGCTGGTGCAGTGCTCGGGCGCCTTCCTGGCCGCCGGCACCATCGTGCTCTCCGGCGTCCTGGCCGACCGCATCGGCCGGCGGACCCTGGTGGGGGTGGCGGCCGGCCTGATCGGTCTGTTCGCCCTGGCCAGCATCGCCGCGCCCATCATCTTCGGTGACAGCGAGCTCGGCCAGACCATCTATGTGCTGATCGGATTCGGCCTGCTCGGGCTCTCCTACGGCCAGACCTCGGGCTCGGTGACCGCCAATCTCGGCACCCGCTTCCGCTACACCGGCGCCGCCCTCACCTCGGACCTCGCCTGGCTGATCGGCGCGGGCTTCGCGCCTCTGGTGGCGCTCAGCGTCTCCAGCCGCTTCGGCCTGTCCTGGGTCGGCGTCTACCTGCTCTCCGGCGCGGTCGCGACGCTCTGCGCCCTCGCCTTCAACCGCCGCGAGACCGCCCGCCTCTGAAGGCCGCGCCGCCCGCCGAGGATCGAGCCCCGGACGGCCGCTGCGCCGCCGGGGCTTTTTTCGTGTCCGCGCGACCGACCCGCCCCCGCAGGGCCGTTTCGGATGGAAAACCGGCCGCTTCGCGCGCGCGGTCTCTGCGGTAGGATGCCGGGGCGAGGCCGTCGGCGGCACGACGCCCGAGGGGGACGGAGGCACACCGCATCGTGGCGCAGCTCATCTACACCCGCCTCGAGGACCACCCGCGCGAGACCTACGTCATCACGAGTGGGGCGCTGATCGTCGGGCGGGTGGATTGCATCCGCGACGATCCCCCGCCCGCCGCGCAATGGACCTGGGGCCTGCACCTCGACATCGGGGCGTCTCCGTTCCGGCGAGGCGCGACCGTGTCCTCGCGGGACGCGGCCGTGGCGGCCCTGGAGCAGGCCTGGACCGAGTGGAAGCTCTGGGCCGGCCTGTGCGATGCGGATGGGCCCGACCCATCGGCCGGAACGCCGGCACCCCGCATCCTGCGCTGAGGCGGCGGCGTCGCGGCCGTCCTTCGTGGACGGCCGGGGAGGTCCTGTCGCGTCGGCCCGCCCTGGGCGGACGCCCGCCACGTCTTCGCCTCAGTGCCGCGGCCCGTCGCGTCGCCGCGACCGGAAGCGGAGGGTCCGGAGTCCCCGTGGCGTCACATTGATCCACCGCAAGGTGTGCGCCGGCCCCGCGGTCATCATCGCGACCGTAAACGGGAACAGGAGGCTCCGGTGACGATCGTCTTGCGATCCGCTTCCGTCCGGTCGGTCCAAGCGACGGGCGTGCCGCACATCCTCGGAGCGCGACCGTCGGCGGATCCGATCGTCGCGGACCTCTTTCGCCACCGGAGCATCGGCCGCCACCGGAGCATCGGCAGCCTCCAGGCGCTCGGTCTCGCGCTCCTTTCCGTGGTCGTGACCCCCACGCCGCTCCGGCTCGTGCTGGCCCGTCCGACGTGAAGGCGAAGGGGGCCGCGGCCCCGATGCGGACGGCGCGGGGCGGCACCGACGATCGAGAGGATACGGGAGACGCCGCATGGCTGTCGACGACGAGCGAGTCTGGGGATCGCGGGGCCGGTCCGGACGCCCCCTGCCGCGCTGGTTGCGGGCGCGGCTGTCCCGGCGGCGGCGGACGACCGTCGACGGCCAAGGGCACGCCGGGCCGCGGGGCCAGGGGCCGGCCGAGCCGGCAGCGCCGCAGCCGGACGCAGGGACGGACCGTCCGATGGACGTCGCAGCCCTGCTCCGGGTCGTTCGGTCGGTGGCCGCCGACGGGTTCGGTCCCGGTCCAATCCCCTTGGCGAGACGCCTGCGCGATTAGGGGTCGCGAACAGGCCGGCACCACCACGCCACACCCCACCCCTTGCGATGGATCAAGGACCGGGCGGAGGGCGCGCTCCACGATGTCCCGTCCGGTCCGGACGGCCGGACCATGGGAGGCAGAGATGAAGATTTCGAACGTCATGGTGTCGCTGGACCTCGGCGCGGCCGCCGCGGATCGGGTCCAGCTCTCCGCGAGCCTGGCCGAGCGCTTCGACGCGACCCTGACCGGCGTCGCCGCGCGGCAGGTGCCCGCCCTCATCGCCGTCAGCGACGTCCGCGAATCCGAACGCATCTACGAGATCGAGGACCGGCGTGCGCGGGAGCAGCTCGCGGAAGCCCGGGCGGTGTTCCTGCGCGAGGCTAGCCGCGGAATCCGCACGGCCTGGCGGGCGGCGCTCGCCGAACCCACGGCCTATCTCACGACCCAGGCGCGCGCCGCCGACATGGTCGTGGTGGGTCGTCACGGGCCCGTCGACGGCGATCCCGGTCTCATGGGCATCGCCGCGGGCGCCCTCCTGATGGCGGTCGGCCGCCCGGTGCTCGTGGCGCCGCCGGGCGTCGAGCGCCTGACGGCGAAACGGATCGTGGTGGCCTGGAAGGACACGCGGGAATCCCGCCGGGCGGTGCAGGACGCCCTGCCGTTCCTCAGCCGGGCCGAGGCCGTCCACCTCGTGGTGGCGGGGCCCGGTGCCCACGAGGAGGGTGCGGAGGACGTGGCCGCCTACCTGTCCGGGCATGGAGCCACCGTCACCACCCATCTCCTCCCGAGCCCCGGCGCCGAGGCCGCGGAGGCGGTCCTGCAGTTCGCGCGGCGCGCCGACGCCGACCTCATCGTGATGGGCGCCTACGGGCATACGCGGTTGCGCGAGTGGATCTTCGGCGGGGCCACCCGCGACGTCCTGCAGGCGACCACCCTCTGCTGCCTGATGAGCCACTGATGCGCCGGACAGCCCCCTCCGCCGCCGGGCACCTCCTGCTGGCCTCCCTCGCCCTCGGCGGCCCCGCGCTGGCCTGGGACCGGGCGGTACAGCGGGGCGCCGCGATCGCACGCACCGACTGCGCCCGCTGCCATGCGGTCGAGCGAACCGGAGCGAGCCCGCTGCGCATCGCACCGCCCTTCCGCGAGCTCCACACCCGCTACCCCGTCGAGAATCTCGGCGAGGCCCTGGCCGAGGGAATCCGCACGGGTCACCCGAGCATGCCGGAATTCCGCTTCGATCCGGACGAGGCCGCGGCCCTGATCGCCTACCTGAAGTCCCTGGAGCGCTGACGCCGAGAAGGTCTCGCGTGCGAGCGATCGGTCCCGTCCGTGGCTCGTCCGGCGACAGCCCGGGCCGGGACCGGCATGCGGTTGAGACAGATCAAGGCCGGGCCTCGCCGCGGGCCGCACCCTGACGGCCTCTCGCGGTCGAACCCAGGAGCGGATCCCATGTCCTATGCAAGCCTCATGGTCGCGGTGGATGACGGGCGTCACGCCGCGGCGCGGGTCCGCCTGGCGGCGGAACTCGCCCACCGCTTCGGCGCCCGCCTGATCGGCGCGGCCGGCTGCCTGCCGGAATATCCGCAGGGGTTCGGGGAGAGCATCGTGCCGGCGGGCATGGCCATCGAGGAGATCCGCCAAGCCGCCCTCGATCGGCTCGCGGGCGCAGAGCGGGTCTTCCGGCAGGCATCCTGCCTGAACGACCGGGTCGCCTGGCGCTCCGACCTCGCCGCCCCGGTGCCCTTCCTGGAGCAGCAATCCCGCGCCGCCGACCTCGTCGTGGTCGGGCGCGACGGGGAGGAGGCGGGCGTGTCGCCCGGCATGGCGGTCCCGGTCGGCGACGTGCTCATGGGCCTCGGTCGCCCGGTCCTCGCCGTCCCGCCGGGTCTCGAGCACCTCGCCGCGCGCCGGATCGTGGTCGGCTGGAAGAACACGCTCCAGACCCGCCGGGCCCTGTCGGACGCCCTGCCTCTCCTGCGTCGTGCGGACGCCGTCCAGGTGGTGCGGGTGGCCGAGACCCGCGACCGTTCCGAGATCGAGGACGTTGCCGCCTACCTTGCCCTGCACGACGTGCCGGCGACCGCGGAGGCGATGGCGCCCGCGGGTTGGTCCGTGGCCGAAACCCTCGAGGGCGCCGCCGGCGCCTTCGGGGCGGATCTCATCGTGACCGGAGCCTACGGCTACAGCCGCCTGCGCGAGTGGTTCTTCGGCGGGGTCACCCGCGATCTGCTGGCGCGGGCCACCGTCTGCTGCCTGCTCTCCCACTGACCCCGGGACGGGCCGCCACCCGCCCCGACCGAGCCCGGGCGGGACCCGTCTCGCCCTCCGTGGGGATGACGGACGCGGAACCGACCCGCCGGCCTCAGGTCCCGAGGTGGAGCGCGCCCCCGGTGCGGGCGACCGGCCCGTTCAGGCCGAGATAGCCGCCATCGAAGGTGGCAAACGCGCGCAGTTGCGCGAGATCGGGGATTTCCACCCGGCCGCGCGACAGGCACGCGAGTCCCGCCTCGCGCAGGATCCGCAAGGTGCGGTTCAGGTGGACGGTGGACAGCCCGACCGCATCCGCGAGGGCGGCCTGTCCGATCTCCAGGCGGAACGCGCCGCCCTCCGCCAGCCCCGCGGCCTGAAGGCAGGCGTGGAGTTCGCAGAACAGGTGGGCGGTTCGCTGCGGCGCCGGCATGGTGCCCGTGACGAGCCATTCCCGGGCCCGCGCGAGCTCATTCAGCGTCATCCACCAGAGGGCGCGGTTGATGTTCGGCCGTTCCCGGGCCAGGGCCGTCAGGGCTTCGATCGGGATTTCCCCGACCGCGCATCGGCTCAAGGCCCCGATGTTCCAATCCGAGGTGTTCGGCGGCGCCTCGGGGAGCCGGCACAGATCCCCCGGCAGGACGAACGATGCGATCCGCCGCGAGCGGCCGTCCATGACCCGATACCGGCACATCACGCCCTGGAGCAGGACGAGCACCGTGCTGCGCCCCGGCTCGGCCGAGAGGTCCTGGCGGGCGGCCACGACGCGATGATGCGCGACGATCGACGCGATGGCCGCGCGATCCGCCGCATCGGTGTGACCGCTGTGCTCGAGCTTCGTCAGAAAGGGACCGTTCACGCCGCAGCCTTCGAGGGTTCAGGGTTTCGGGGCGATCGGTCGCCCCGGTCTCATGCATCCCCGGCGCCGGGGGAAAAGCGGCCGACGATGGTCACGCCGATCACGCCGCATCGGAGCGCCGGACCGGCACGGGATGCCCCGGACCCGATGCCGTCGCCAGGGCCCCGAAGGCTCTGACGAGGTCCCTGTCGACTTTACCGACCATGCCGGCGAGGATGCCGTAGGCCTCGCCGGGGTCGAGGGGCGCCTTGTAGGGGCGTCGTTCGATCAGAGCGCCGTAGATGTCGCAGATGGTCACCAGCCGGACGAGATCCGGGATGTCCGGCCCTTCGAGCCCGTCGGGATAGCCCGATCCGTCGAGGGCCTCGTGGTGCGAGCGGACCACGGCGAGCATGGTCTCGGGGAAACCGGCCTGCTCCAGCAGCATCGCGTGTCCCAGGGCGGGGTGGGTCCGCATCACGGCCTGCTCGGCAGGATCCAGGCGCCCCGGCTTGTTCAGGATCGCGTGCGGGATCTGCGCCTTGCCGAGGTCGTGCAGGAGGGCGGCTTCCGTCAGCGCCCGGCAATCGGCCATCTTCAGGCCGAGATGGCGCCCGAACCCAGCTGCCAGACCGGCCACGAGCAGGCAGTGCTGGTGGGTGGCGTCGTCGAAGCGCCAGACGACGTCGAGCCAGCCCCGGATGTCGGCCTGGTCGAGGGCGCCGAGGACGAGAGTAGCGCCCTCCGTGAGAAGCGCCGGGTTCGGCGCCTGGCCCGCCCGGCCGAGATCGAACAGGCGCGTCAGGGATTTCGCGGCCCCCGCCGCGGCCGTCACGACCGCCGGCGCGGGGGCAGGCTCGGCGACCGACTTGGGGGACGGGACGATCTCCGCCAGGAGCGCGGCGATCCGTTCGAAGGGATCGCGGGCCGAGATGACCCGGCTCGCGCCGAGGGCGTGGGCCTGGGCATGGGCGCGCGGCGACTCCTCGTGCAGGATGCAGAGGTAGGGGCGATCGCCGGCGCCGAACCGTGTCAGGTACCGGCGGACCGAGCCCACCTCGACGGAATTCGCGAGGGGCACGTCGCTGATCACGGCCGCCACGGACGCGGGATCGATCGCCGTCGGTGCCAAGTCCGGGTCGAGTACATCGACGACGATGATCTGCCAACGACCGAAGCTGAGGTCGTTCAGTCTCTGACTTCGCGTCGGCGAGTTGGTGAGCAGGACAACGGATCTCACGAATTCCTCGTCGTTCCCGAATTCGATCTGGTCGAACCTTAGACGGCTGCTCTCAAAGAGTCGTGAAAGGCAGTCCGGAATCGCCGGGGTATCGACGGGATGCGGTCGCGGTCGCGTGACCGATATTGGACTTCTGGCGAATGGTTTCCCGGCACCATGCTCGATATCCTCGCATTTGAGAGCTCGTTCGGAGCCGCGTGGAAAGACCGATGCCGACCCGATCCCTGATGCGCAGCAACGCTGCCGCCGGACACGGCGGCTTTCGGGGCATGTCTTCGCGCCACTTCCTGAAGATGATCGAGGATGCGGGCGAGGTCGGCTTCTGGTCGGCGGACCTGCGCAGGGACAGGCTCGACGCCTCGATCGGCCTCTATCGCATTCTCGGACTCGATCCCTCCACCGAGTTCACCTTCGGCTTCGCCCTCGACATGATCCACCCGGAGGACCGGGCGGTGCACGGCGACCAGATCGCGGTCCTGCGCAGCGGGCAGCCGATCAGCCGCGAATTCCGCATCATCCGGCCGGACCGGACGCAGCGCTGGATCCACCACCGCGCCGAGGTGCTCCTCGGGCCGCAGGGCGAGCCCCATCAGGGACTGGGCGTGGTCTTCGACGTCACGGCGCGCCACGACACCCGTAAGGCGGTCGAGCAGCGCTTCGACCGCTACAACGCCCTCATCACCGCGACGGCGGCGGTGGTGTGGATCGTCAGCCCCGACGGGGAAGCGCTGGAAATGCCCCTCTGGCAGACCCTGACCGGCCAGAGCCACGGGGCCATGCAGGGTCAGGGCTGGCTCGACGCCATTCACCCGGAGGACCGCGAGCGCACGGCCGCCGCGTGGCGCACCGCCGTCTCGCACGTGGCGCCCTACAACACCGACTTCCGCGTGCTCTGCGCGGACGGCGTCTTCCGCTGGTTCAACTCGCGGGGCGTTCCCGTCCTGAACCGGGACGGCTCGATCCGCGAATGGGTCGGCGTCTGCCTCACGGTGCCGGGGCAGAACCGCTTCGGCGCCCCGCGGATGCCGGACAAGCCGGCCGAGACCGGCCCGGGCGCGGGTCCTATGATCACCCCGGCCCAGATCCGCGGGGCAAGGGGCATGGTCGGCCTGTCGAAGGACGAATTGGCCCGCCGCTCGGAGGTCTCCGTCTCGACGATCATGCGGCTGGAGGATGCGGCCTCCGGCGTCCGGCCGCGATCGGAGACGCTTCAGGCCGTCCGGCGCGTCCTGGAGCAGGCCGGGGTCGCGTTCACCTTCGAGCCGGGCGCGAAGCCCGGTCTCCGGGAGGCCTGAGGCCGGCCTCGCCCCCGGAACGTCAGGCGGCCTGCGTCGACCGCGGGGTGGCGCAATCCGCCGGATCGCAGGCGGGATGGGCGATCACGCGGTCGATCTCGTCCTTCGGCATCGGCTTGCCGAACAGGTAGCCCTGTCCGAAAGCGCAGCCCTGGTCCGAGAGCCAGCTGGAACTGTCCTCCGTCTCGATCCCCTCCGCCGTGGTGACCAGGCCGAGGCTGGCGCCGAGCTTGATGATGGCGTCGACGAGCTTGGCGCGCTCGGCGCTCATCGTGACGCTGTCGACGTAGCTGCGGTCGATCTTCAGCTTGTCGAACTTCAGTTCCCGCAGGTGATACAGGCTCGAATACCCGGTCCCGAAATCGTCGAGAGCGACCCGGACACCGAGATTCTGCAGCGAGGTCAGGGTTCTGCGGGTTCCGTCCAGATCCTGGATCAGGGCCGATTCCGTGATCTCGACCTCCACCCTTTGCGGCGGAAACCCGGTCTCGGTCAGGATCGCCAGGATGCGCTCGGCCATCCAGGCGTCGAGGAATTGCTGCGGGGCGATGTTCACCGCCAGGGTCAGCTCGGCCGGCCATTCCCGGGCGTCGAGGCAGGCGCGGCGGATCAGGCTGTAGCAGAGATCCGCGATCGAACCGGTCTCCTCGGCCACCGAAATGAACTCCGATGGCGCGAGCAGGCCCCGGATCGGGTGCCGCCAGCGCGCCAGCACCTCCACGCCGATCAGCTTGCGGCCGGGCAAGGATACGACGGGCTGGTAGAAGGGCTCGATCTCGCCGTTCTCGATGGCGGCCCGCAATTCCGTCTCGAGCTGCGCGCGGGCCCGCAACTCCTCGTCCATGGCGCTCTTGAAGACCCGGACGACGCCGCGGCCGTCCTTCTTGCCCTGGTACATGGCGAGGTCGGCGGCGTGCAGCACGGCATCGGCATCGGCGAGTTCGCCCGTCACGAAGGCGATGCCCACCGTGGCGCCGACCTTCAGCTCGTTGCCGTTCCATAAAACCGGCGCCGAGAGGCTGGCGATCACCCGTTCGGCCAGGCGGAGCAGGCCCTCGCTGCCGCCCTCCAGCCGGAGCAGCATGGAAAATTCGTCGCCGCCCATGCGGGCGGCCATGCCGTGACGCGGCAGAACGGCGCGCAGCCGGTCGGCGACGGCGCACAGGACGGCGTTGCCGGCCGCGTGTCCGTAGAGGTCGTTCACCGGCTTGAAGCGGTCGAGGTCGATCAGGAGCACGGCCGAGGGTGGTCCCGGCTCGGGCTTCGTCTGCCAGCATCCGAGGGTTTCGAGGAAGAGCCTGCGATTGGCGAGCCCCGTGAGGGCGTCATGGCGGGCGACCTGTTCGGCCTGGGAGGCCGCGGCGTCGCGCTCGGCCATCGTCCGTCGCAGGATGATCGATTTCCGCACGAAGGCCCCCATGAGGGCGGCGCCCATGAAGGTCGCCAGCATCAGGAACTCGAGCAGGTTGTGCGCGAGGACGAAGGTGGTCAGCGTGTCGAACAGGCCGAGGGACACGCAGATCATCCAGAAACTCGTCCCGATGGAGAGAAGGCAAAGGCTCTCGTAGACCTCGCCCTGCCCCCAGGAATGGCGCACCGACGTTTTCGTCATCATCTCTCTCGCGAAGCAGGATCCGGGTGTCGAAGCGCCCCGCCCAGGAGGCCGCGCATTTCAGGCAGGGAGAGACGGGCTGACTCGGCACCGGCCGGAACGCGCGACCGCGCCGGGGTCGTCGTTGTGACCGACCGGAGCGCGTGGGGTCTCGGAGAGGGCGCGGTTGCGCAGGAACAGCCCGTCGATCGTGGCGATCAGATCCTTCACGCAGGCGATCAGGTTCGCCACGGCGTTGCGTGTCCGGAGGGCATCGGGATCCGGTTCGGGCCCGTCGCGGAAGACTTCGCCGGTCGTCCGCTCCAGCGCCCCGAGCAGGTGGGCGAGGGAAGCGGAGAGCGCCGCGATCTGGGCGCGCCGCGATCCGAGATCCACGCCGGCCGCGAAGTCGTGCTCTAGCTGCGCCTTCAGACGAGAGAGCCCGTCCGACGTCGTGGTTGGCGGAAATGCGAGGATCTGGGCCATGTTGGATTCGCTTTGCGCGGTGGACGATCGGGGAGATGGCACGGCGAGACCGGGCCTTCGCGGTGCCGGGGCGGTTTCGAATGTCGCTCCGGGTCGGGTTCCGTCTCATCGCCGAAGCGTATTGCCGGGGATCACGAAAGCCGCATGCCGCGCAGACCGGGTTTTTGCGGTAAGATCTCCGATACCGGAAAGACTGAGATCGCGGGACCTTGGCTCTGATAACTGGATCTCAGCTCCGAAAATCATCGTCTCGATGTGATCCAAGATTCCGTTGACTTTCGATGATTATCTTTTTGCGCCTCCTAAGGGAGTCTGAACGCGATTATCCAAACTCGGCTTCCCAACCGAGGCGTTTCCGAAGAAAAACAGAGCATTCCTGGATCGGTGCCCGCGCTGCGGCCCAGATGCCGGGAAATCGTTCATGAGGCGCTCAGGCTGTCGGAGGCGCTGCCCTTTCGGTCAGGGGGCGCGTTCCGCGAAGCAGACCCGGTTCCGGCCGGTGCGCCTGGCGGCGTACAAGGACCGGCATCGCCGTGATGACCGGTCCGCTCCGCGGGGGCTCGAGACCCAACGACGCCGGGGCCCGGTACAGACCGGCCCGACCGTCCGGGGAAGCGACGGGAGTCGGGGCCTGAAAACGGCCCCGACCCATCCATCCGGTACGGGTCCGAAAGGTCCGGTGCGTCCTCGGTAAGGCCCCGGGTTCGAACGCTCCCCGCTCCCAGCAGGGCCGCCACATGGACTTGGACTCCGCGCGACAGGCCGCCGAAATCGTATCCCCCCTCCAGCACGGAGACGAGGCGGCCGCCGCAGACCCGCTCGGCGAGGGCGAGGAGGTGATCCGTCGCCCAGCCGAAATTCTGCCGGCGCCCGTCCGAAAGGAGCTTGTCGGTTCGCACGATCCCGGAGACGACCTTGTGGAGATCGTCGCCCGGTCGCCTTCGGCGAAGATCTCCGCGTTGGCGGCGACGGTGCGGCGCATGCCGTGCACCGCATCGCGCGTCGCTGCCGGAACGATGGAATCGGTTTCCTACGGAACGAAGACGGGCGTGAGGCCGATGGCGGCGAGAGCGGTCTGCATGGACACCTCCGGAGAACGGGTCGTGATTCCCTGACTGGGCTCACGGGAGGGACGGCAAAATTCCGGGTCTTCGCTCAAGGGGCTTTACGGACGCGCTCCCTGCCTCGGGACGATGCCACGAGGGCCTCGTGGATCCCGTCCAGGAGGGAGCCGTCCTCGAACGGCTTGTCGACCACACGGCGGAAGCCGACGGCCTTGGCCCGGCGCTGCAGGTCGTCCGTCGGGCAGCCGGTGATCAGGATCGCCGGAAGATCGACGGCGCGGTCCCGCAGGCGCCCGACGAGTTGGACGCCGTCCATGCCGGGCATGCAGTAATCGACCAGCAGGCACCCGGCGGACGGCAGGGCGGCGTCGCCGAGGAGGTCGGCGCCATCCGCGTAGAGGCGGACGGCGTAGCCTTCGAGTTCCAGGATGAACTGGAGGGAGTGGCGGACGGCCGCATCGTCATCGACGACGAGCACCGGTCCCGTGTGCTGCGGCATGGTCGCGCCCGTTCTTGTTTCACGGGCATCTGACGGCGCCTGTCGGCGGCGCGCCTTGATCTGCCGCAAGGGGCGGCCCGGGCCTCGCCCGAGCGCGCCCGGACCGTCCGGCACCTCCCGGCCATCCGCTCGGCGCCCTCACCGGGGGAGCCGTCACGGCATGCGGCGGATCGGGGGACGCGGCCGGCTCAGGGGGCCGGATCCCGCGACACCTCCATCACCAGGCGGGTCGCCAGGTAGAGGCGCGGCGTGATGCTGGCGAGCACGGCGAACTCGTCCGCGCTGTGATAGTGACCGCCGACGATGCCCAGGGATTCGAGGAGGGCGGGCCTTGCCGGACTGTCGGGCTGGAAGGCGTAGCCCGCATCGGTGCCCCCACCGATCTCGGCGAGGGCGAGCGCGGAGCCGAGTTCGCCGTAGATCGCCCGCGCCCGTTCGCCCAGCGCCTGCGTCGCGGGGTTCTGGGGCAGCGGCGGGCGGCCCTTGGCGAGGTCGAAGCTCACCTGCGTGTCGGGAACGCGGTGCGTCCCGATGATCCGGCGGGCCTGGGCCAGCACCCGGTCGTACTCGCTCGGCACGAAGTAGCGCATGTCGCCCTCCGCCCGGGCCGCCTCGGGGATGATGTTCGGCTTGGTGCCGCCCTGGACCACGGTCCAGTGCAGGCTGGTGCCCTTGCCCGTATCGCCGAGGTCCTGCAGCTGCAGGATCTGGTGGGCGAGCTCGACCACGGCGTTGCGGCCGGCCTCCGGCGCGCCGCCCGCGTGGGAGGCGCGGCCCTTCACGGTCAGGCTGGCGTAGTTGATTCCCTTGGTCGCCACCGTGACCGCATCGACGCCGGCCTCGGCGAAGGAGGGCTCGAAGGACAGGACCACGTCCTGGTCGCGGGCGATTTCGGCGATCGCGTCGCGCGACCCGCGCGAGCCGCGCTCCTCGTCAGGGTTCAGCACCACCGTGAGGGTGCCGTAGCCGTCGAAGTGCAGCGCCTCCAGGGCGGCCAGGACGTGCAGGATCATGGCGACGCCGCCTTTCGCGTCGGCCACCCCGGGTCCATAGGCCCGGCCGTCCCGCTCGGTGTAGGGGCGCTTGGCCGCGTCCCCGGTGCCGAAGACGGTGTCGTAGTGGACCAGCATCATGATCCTGCGCGTGCCCTTGCCCGCGCGCGTGCCGATGAGGGTGTTGCCGCCGAAGGCGGGGGCGGCCCGGGTGCCGACCGTGAGCCCCGAGGCCTTCAGGCGCGCCGTCAGGATCGCCTCGACGGTGGACAGGCCGGGAACGTCGCCGGTGCCGGTATCGACGTCCACCAGACCCTTCAGGGTCTCGCGATAGGGGCCCTCCTGCGCCTTCGCCGCGGCGAGCACGGCCTCGTTCGGTGCGGCCAGGGCCGGGACGGGCGCCGAGGCGAGGAAGAGCGCAAGGGCGAGACCGGCATTCGTGCGCATGGCGATCCTTGGCGTCGGAGCATCGGAGGGCATGGCCTCCGCAATGCTCCGAAAACGCCCGGGCCGCAATTCGCCGCCCCGGACGGGACCGCCGCCGGGCGAGGCCGGATCGGGACGTCCGCCCCGCGGCCCGCGCCGGAGTCGAAGGCGGGGGTCAGACCATCCCGAGGGCCTGCATGTAGAGCTCGAGGATGGCTTCCTCTTCCTGGCGCTCGGCATGGTCCTTCTTGCGCAGGGAGATGATCCTGCGCAGGGCCTTGGTGTCGAAGCCGGTGCCCTTGGCCTCGGCGTAGACATCCTTGATGTCGGAGGCGAGGCCGGCCTTCTCCTCCTCGAGGCGCTCGATGCGCTCGATGAAGCTCTTCAGCTGGTCGGCGGCGACGGAGGAAGCGTCGACGGCGGGTGCGGCGGATGCGGCCATGGTCGTCTCAAGTCCCTGATCTGCGAAGCGCGGGAGGCTGCGCCGGAACCGCCTCGATAAGCCGTCAAGCTTACCGGGACCTTAGTGCGGCCCCGCTGCGGCCTCAGTGTGGCTCCGCCGCAGCCTTCGCGAAGGCCGCCTGCTGCTCGGGCGTCGCCTCGGACTGGTGCAGGCGCTTCCACTCGGCGAAGGGCATGCCGTAGACGGCCTCGCGGCTCTCGTCCTTGGTCATCGGCAGGTCCTTGGCGTCGGCGGCGTCCTTGAGCCAGTTCGAGAGGCAGTTGCGGCAGAACCCGGCCATGGTCATCAGGTCGATGTTCTGCACGTCCGTGCGGGTCTGCAGGTGGGCGACGAGGCGCCGGAACACGGCGGCCTCGAGCTCGGTGCGGGTGACGTCGTCGATCTCGGTCATGCTGGGTCTCCCAATCTCCACCTGAGGTCGGCGCGCGCAAGCCTTCCGTCAAGCGCGGATCGGCAGCATCGGCCGGAGGAGGCGCGCGAATCGCTCCGCCCACGCGGCCTGTCCCGCCTCCGCGGCGATGAGGTCCTGGCGGATCTCCACCAGCGCGTTCGGCAGGCCGCGCGCCATGGCGTGGCGGTCGATGGTGTCGCCGGGCAGGCCCCCGCCATAGGGCTCGTTGTCGCCCACCGTCAGCCCGGCCGGATCGGCCCGCAGGCCCGCGATCAAGGGTGCGCTCATGCGATCGTCCCGGTCCCACAGGATGCCGACCTCCCAGGGCCGCGGCACCCCGCGCCAGTAGGGCGTGAAGCTGTGGATGGTGACGATGGCCGGGCGCGTGCCGGTGGCGTCGGCCTCGGCGACCCCGGCGTCGATCGCCGCGTCGAAGGGTTCGTAGAAGCGCCGGATGCGCTCGGCCTTGCCGGCCTCGTCGATGCGGGCATTGCCCGGCACCACCGCCCCGTCGGAGAGGCGCATCACCAGGGTCGGGTCGGCCCGGCCCCGGTTCGGATCGATGATCAGGCGCGAGAACCGCGTCAGGATCGCCGGCACCCCGAGGGCCGCCGCCAAGGCGCGCGTCACCGCGGCGGCGCCGATGTCGTAGGCGATGTGGCGGGCGAATTCGTGCTCCGGCACCCCGAGCTGGTCCAAATCCTCGGGGACGTGGTTGGAGGCGTGGTCGCAGATCAGGAGCAGGCCCCGGGCGGGATCGCCCGGGAGGGTCTCGACGGGATGCGGTGTCTGCATGGGGAGGCACGGTCCGGTTGAGCGCGGGCGGCATCGTTGTACCAGGCGGGACGCAAGGCTCCGGCCGCATCGCGGGGGATGCCCGCGCACGCGCGGCTTGCCGAGGCGGCGAGCGTCGGGCACAGCACGTATCGCGGATCGCGCCGCGACGGCAACAATCCGGCACCATGCCGGGGGCACAACACTCCGGAGGAGAACCACCGGGCCGCCTTCGCGATCGACCACCGGAATACGGAAACGCCATGACCGACTCCCCCTCGACCGAGACCGCCTCGACCGACGCCCGCCGCGCCCTCCTCCTCCACTGCCTCGACGAGGCCATCGCCGCCGCCCACCCGGCGCGCTGCCTCGTGCCGCACCTGCCGGCGCCCGGACAGGGCCGCCTCATCATCCTGGGGGCCGGCAAGGCCGGCGGCAGCATGGCGGCGGTGGCGAGCCGGTTCTACCGGGAGGAGCACGGCGTCGATCCGAGCCGCATCGTCGGCCTGGCGGTCGCCCGCCACGGCTACGGCGAGGAGGCGCCGATGATCCGCATGGTCGAGGCCGGGCATCCGGTGCCGGACCAGGCCGGCATCGACGCCACCATCGACACCCTGAAGATCGCCGCCGATGCGGGGCCGGACGACGACGTGCTGGTGCTGCTCTCCGGCGGCGGCTCGGCCAACTGGATCGCCCCGGCCGGGGAGCTGACCCTCACGGAGAAGCAGGCCATCACCAAGGCCCTGCTGCGCTCCGGTGCGCCGATCAACGAGATCAACTGCGTGCGCAAGCACCTCTCGCGGATTAAGGGCGGCCGCCTCGCCATGATGGCGCGCAACGCCCGCTCGATCCTGACACTGGCGGTCTCCGACGTGCCCCACGACGACCCGGCGGTGATCGCCTCCGGCCCCACCGTGCCGGATCCGACGACCCTGGCCGATGCCCGCGCGATCTGCGAGCGCCGCGGCATCCCCCTGCCCGAGACCGCCAAGGCGTTGCTGAACGATCCCGCTAACGAGACCCCGAAGGCCGGCGACCCCGCCTTCGCCCGGGCCGAGTACCGCATCATCGCCCGGCCCATCGACGCCCTGGAGGCGGCCGCCGCCGCCGCCGCCGCGGCCGGCTACGAGCCCGTGATGCTCGGGCCCGACCTCGAGGGCGAGGCCCGCGAGGTCGCCGCCGAGCATGCCCGCATGGCCCTCGACCTCGCGGGCGCCGGCCGCAAGGTCGCGCTCATCTCGGGCGGCGAGCTCACGGTGACGATCCGCGGCGAGGGCCATGGCGGGCCGAACCAGGAATACGCGCTGGCTCTCGCCCTCGCCCTGGACGGCGCGGACAACATCCTCGGCATCGCCGCCGACACCGACGGCACCGACGGCGGCCGTGGCGAGGCCACCGACCCGGCCGGCGGCCTGGTCGACCCGACCACGCTGGCGCGCGCCCGCGCCGCCGGGCTCGATCCCGCCGCGATGCTGGCCGACAACGATTCGACGAAGTTCTTCGCCACCATCGGCGACCTCGTTCAGCCGGGTCCGACACGCACCAATGTCAACGATTGCCGCATCATCCTCGTCGGCTAGGGCGTTCGCGCGCCTGATGGGACGCACGCGTTTCCAGTCCCGACCCGCGCGCGTTCCCCTCTCCCCTTCGCGGGAGAGGGTGGCCCGCGAAGGGGATCGGGTGAGGAGAGCGCCTGATTCGGAGGGGGCGCCCTCTCTCCCGCCTGCCCCGCAGGCACCCTCCCCCGCCGAGGGGAGAGGGACGAACCCGTGTCTGGACCGGCGCTCGTCGGAAATGGATCCCACCGCGCCGAACGGCTCGCCTGACCGGAGCGGGAGCCCTGTTCGGCTCGATGCCCGAGCTCCGATGGACCGCCCCCGGCGCGTCGGCAGCGCGCAGCGGGCCTTCGCGGGCGCGTCCCTCCTGGCCGTCACGCTGCTCCCGGTGCCCGCCCGGGCCGACCTGCGCATGTGCAACCAGACCGCCAGCAAGGTCGGCATCGCGCTGGGTTACCGCGATCCGCAGGGCTGGGTGACGGAGGGCTGGTGGGACGTGGCGCCGAAGGTCTGCGAGACGCTCCTGAAGGGCTCCCTCGCGGCGCGGTTCTACTACGTCTACGCGGTGGACTACACGCGCGGCGGCGAGTGGAACGGCCGCTCGCTGATGTGCACCAAGGACCGCGAGTTCACGATCCGCGGCGTCGAGGACTGCCTCGCCCGCGGCCTCGACCGCAACGGCTTCTACGAGGTCGATACCGGCGAGCAGAAGAGCTGGACGATCCAGCTCACCGACCCGAACCAGCCGGTGGCGCCGACGCCCTGAGGCGTGGCGGGGGTTCGGCTATGGCGGGTTCCGGTCTCACGCTGCCGATCCGGTTCGTCTCGGGGGGTATGGCCTTTTTTTCCAAGCCTCCTGCTGCTGGTTCGGCTGGAATCGACAGCGAGCGGCGACTTTGGGGGCCATGAGCGGACGGTCCGTCTTCGACCCACCCCAGTCGTACGGGCCCGTGTCGGTGCTCCCCGAGAGCGGTGATTCGCCGGACGTCCGGCTGCTTCGGTTCGGGGTCGTCAGCAGACCCTGGCCTTTCTCCTCGAAGCGGACGTTCCGCCTCTGACCCAACAGTCGATGTCGACTGCGCAGCTACCGTGACGGGTCTGCGGAGATGCTCTCACCGGACCGGGCATCGACCAGCCTGCGGATCTGCTCCCTGACGGACGGCGTGGTCGGGTTGTAGACGATCAGGCCAAGGTCAGGGCGACCGTCGACGGCGAAGGACGAATATTCCAGCTCGATGGCGCCGAGGATCGGGTGCTTCAGCCGCTTCGTCCCCTCACCGTGATGGTGCACATCGTTCTCGCGCCACAGCGACGCGAAGTCCTCGCTCGTCCGGCACAGTTCCTCGACCAGCGCGCCGACCTCGGACGCCGCGCCGGCGCGGGCGGCGTCCGCACGGAACGCTCCGACCACATACCGGGCCACGCTGTCCCAGTCGTGCTGGATCGCGCGCACATGGCTGGAGCCGAACATGCGGCGCAGGATGTTGCGCTCGCCCGGCGGGACCGTATCCCAATCCGTCAGCACGACGGCAGCCGCCTGGTTCCACGCGACGACGTCCCAGGTGGCGGTCTTGATCAGCGCCGGGCTGGTCTCCAGCGTGTCGAGCAGCCGCTGCAGCCGGGGCGTGATCCCTTTGGCGGCCGCGTAGCGGACCTCCGGCGGGCGTCCGAGGCCGAGCATGAACAGGTGCTCGCGCTCGGCGTCGGTCAACATCAGCCCCGCGGCGATGCGGTTCAGCACGTCCGCGGAGGGCGCGCCGCCGCGGCCCTGCTCAAGCCACGTGTACCACGTGGCGCTGATGTTCGAGCGCTGGGCGACCTCTTCCCGGCGCAGGCCCGGCGTCCGCCTGCGGCCCGCGAACCCGAAGGAGGACGGGTCCAGCTTTGACCGACGGTCCCGCAGATAGGCGCCGAGGGGGTTCTCCGAGCCGGCCGGCATGGCGATCCTGTGAGCAATTATACCCTGATACGGTCACGTATTTTATGGTGTCGGGCGCTGCGGGAAAGAGGGTCTCCCTCATGACGCGGACGAACACACATGCGCGTATTTCTCACTGGCGCCACCGGCTTCATCGGCTCGGCGCTCATCCCGGAACTCGTCGCCGCCGGGCATCAGGTCATCGGACTGACGCGGTCCGAGGCAGGTGCGGCGGCGCTGCGCACGGCGGGGGTCGAGCCGCATCGGGGCGACCTCACGGACTCGGACAGCCTGCGCGAGGGAGCCGCCCGGGCCGACGGCGTGATCCATGCCGCGTTCGATCATGACGACTTCTCGGACTTCGTGGCCAACTGCGAGAAGGACCGGCGGGCCATCGAAGCCCTCGGTTCTGCGCTCAAGGGCTCGGACCGGCCCCTGCTCATCACGTCCGGCGTGGCGATGGGTTGCCCGACGCCCGGCCGTCCCGCCACCGAGGACGTCTTCGACCTGGATCACCCGAACCCCCGGGTCGCCTCCGAGCGGGCGGGTGCGGCGTTGCTGGACGCGGGCGTCAACGTGTCGGTGATGCGGCTCCCGCAGGTGCACGACACCGTGAAGCAGGGACTCGTGACCTACCTCGTCGCCCATGCCCGGGCCAAGGGCGTGTCCGCCTATGTCGGGGATGGCGCGAACCGCTGGGCGGCGGGGCCGAGGCGCGACGTCGCCCGCCTCTACGTGATGGCCCTGGAGCGTGCCGAGGCGGGGGCCCGGTACCATGCCGTCTCCGAGGAGGGCGTCCCGCTCCGGGCCATCGCGGAAGCCGTAGGCCGGGGCCTGGGCGTCCCGGCGGTCTCCGTGGCGCCCGACGCGGCCGCCGCGCATTTCGGATGGCTGGCGGGGTTTGTCGGGGCCGACATGACGGCGTCGAGCGCACTGACGCGGTCCCGCCTGGGCTGGCAGCCGAACGGCAGGGGCCTCATCGCCGACCTCGACGCGATGGATGACGCCCGCGGGACGGCGTGAACCACTCCCGTCCGCCCGTACCGTCCGCGACGGTCGGGCGTCCGGATGGCGCGCTCCGGCTATGACCGCGCGACGGTGTGCGGCGTGATCGTGTAGCCGAACGGGTCACGGAACGCGAAGTATCGGCCGAACGGCCCGTCCTTGGGCGGGAAGATGATCGTCGTGCCCCGCTGGGCAAGGTGATCGTGCAGGGCGTCGGCGTCGTCGCAGCCGAACCAGATGGCGATGCCCCGGCCGAGGTCTTCCGCGTCCCCCAGGTCGATTACGGGCGTGCGGACGGCGAACGGGATGGGCTTGGTGTCGAAGACCACGGCACCGGGCGGGTTTTGGGCGGCCGCCTTCAACCCGACGACGTTCGTGTAGAAGGCCCGCGCGGCCTCGATGTCGACGACCTGGATACCGATGAAATCCGGTCCGATCAGATGAGGCACGATGGGTCTTCCCTGGGCCGACGCTCGACGCTATTGTCAGGGTCCTGATACATATAAGGGCACTGATATGTCAAGCGAGGCCGCCGTGTCTGGCATGGGTGATCCGTACGAGACCGTCGGGTTCGCCTTGAAGCAGGCCCAGCACGCGCTCCGCATCCGTCTGGACGCCGAGCTTCGTGAAATCGGGCTGACCATGCCGCAATACGCGGTCCTCGCCTGCCTTCAGGGCAAGCCGGGCGCGTCGAACGCCACGCTCGCGAGGACCGCCTTCGTCACCCCGCAGACGATGCAGGCGATCCTCGTCGCGCTTGAGCGCAACGGCTTCATCGTGCGGACGGCCCACCCCGAGCACGGGCGCGTTCTGAAGACCGAACTGACGGCGTCGGGTCGTGGCATCTTGGACAGGGCCTCCGGGATCGTGACCGATACGGAAGATCGCATCCGGACTGCCGTGGCGCCCCTCGACCCCCGTATCGTCACCGCGACGCTGCTCCGGATCGCGGAAGCGCTTCGTTAGGCGGCGCACTTCCGCGCGGGACGAACGTCCGGTCCAGCTGTCCCACGTTTCGAAGCAGACCGGCGGAAAGCGACCGTATCCAGCCTTCGGTTCTGACTCTACCCATTGCCATGAAGCCGACTTTTCCCGGGGCGCAGCGGGTTGAGACGAGCCCAAGCGTCGGCCCATGACAGTGCCCATCCGGGAAGGGTCCGTTGAGTCGCAGGACACGACTCGGTCGATCCCACCCCGGTACGGGCCGCCATCAGGCTGGCCACCGACGGTATCGCGACAAGCGTCCACCATCGATCACGGCCAGGATGCCGCACGAAGTTCTTGACAATATTCCTATTGTATGCTCTTTTGCCGTCACTCGCCTCCCCCAATGGGAGGCCCGCAGGCGGACCGGGTCGGCGGGTTTGGGAGGAGGAGACGGCGCCCGCGTCGATGGCCCGGTTTCGCCATCGCCCCGGGCGGCACCGCGCGACGCAAGGTGTTCCGGATGGAGGGCCGTTTCGGCGGCCCGGCATCTGGGGCATCCCCAGACAACGGACGGCCCGCCCACTACGAGGCGGGTCCGGGGCCTTGGGCCATGATCAGCCGGCCGCCGGGGCCGTCGATCCAGCAAGGGATCGGGGCACCGGAGGGGGGCCGCCACAAGCCGAGTCGCCAGCGCCGTAGACAGACGCCGTGACGTGACGGGTTCGGGCCTCCGGGGCCGGGCCCAGGGACGCCGGGGAACCGGCTTTCGTTCTGTTCCCGTGGTTTCGCGGCGTCCCGCGTCTCCCGCCATAGATCCCCCGCGCCGGAACCGGCGGCGGGGCCGCGCGCACATGCAGGCAGCGCAGTGCGACGGCGTCCGTCGGGCGCCGGCACGGTCCGGCGTTCTTGACGCGCCGGCCCCATCGGTGCTTGTGGCCCTTCGCTCAACGCCGGTCGTCCGAAACCGGCGAGGCTGGTATTGGGGATGGAGACCACAGTGAAACGTTCACGCCGTACGAAGATCATCGCGACCCTGGGCCCGGCCTCCGACACGCCGGAGATGATCGAGAAGCTGTTTCGCGCCGGCGCGGACGTCTTCCGTCTCAACATGAGCCACCTGCCCCGCGAGAAGCTGCCCGAGAAGATCGAGGTCATCCGCACGATCGAGCGCGAGCTCAAGCATCCGATCGCGATCCTCGTCGACCTCCAGGGGCCGAAGCTGCGCGTGGCCGCCTTCGCCGAGGGCGCCGCCATCCTGCAGAACGGCGCCACCTTCGTGCTCGACAGCGACCCGACGCCCGGCGACGTCTCGCGGGTCTACCTGCCCCATCCGGAGATCCTCTCGGCCCTGGAGCCCGGCCACGTCGTCATCATCGACGACGGCAAGCTGCGGCTGACCGTGACCGAGGTGTCCGAGGGCCGTGCCGTGACCCGCGTCGAGATCGGCGGCCGCATCTCGAACCGCAAGGGCGTCTCCCTGCCCGACACGGTGATTCCCGTCGCCGCCATGACCGAGAAGGACCGGGGCGACCTCGAAGCCGGCCTCGCGGCAGGCGCCGACTGGATCGCCGTCTCCTTCGTGCAGCGTCCCGAGGACGTGGCCGAGGTGAAGAAGGTCGCGGCCGGCCGGGCGCTGGTGATGGCCAAGATCGAGAAGCCGCAGGCCCTGACCCGCCTGGAGGAGATCATCGAGATCTCCGACGGCCTGATGGTGGCCCGCGGCGATCTCGGCGTCGAGATGCCGCTCGAGCAGGTGCCCGGCGTGCAGAAGCGCATCACCCGCGCCTCGCGCCGCATGGGCAAGCCGGTCGTGGTCGCGACCCAGATGCTCGAATCGATGATCACCGCCCCGGTGCCGACCCGCGCCGAAGTCTCCGACGTCGCCACCGCCGTCTACGAGGGCGCGGATGCGGTGATGCTTTCGGCCGAGAGCGCCTCCGGCACCTTCCCGATCGAGGCCATCTCGATGATGAGCCGGATCGCCGAGCAGGTGGAGCGGGACGCCCTCTACTGGACCATCCTCACGGCCCAGCGCTCCGAGCCCGACGCCACCGCCTCCGACGCCATCGCGGCGGCGGCGCACCAGATGGTCGACGCCCTGAACCTCACGGCCATCATGGCCTGGACGCATTCCGGCTCCACCGCCCTGCGCCTCGCCCGCTCCCGGCCCAACGCGACCATCATCGCGCTGACGCCCAAGCGCGAGACGGCGCGCCGCCTCGCCCTGTGCTGGGGCACCCACCCCATCGTCACCAAGGATGCGAGCGACGTGGACGACATGGCGTTCCGGGCGGCGAAGTTCGCCGTGCGCGAAAACTTCGCCGAGATCGGCGGCCGGATCATCGTGGTGGCCGGCGTGCCGTTCGGGACGCCCGGCGCGACGAACCTCGTGCGCATCGCCTTCGTCACCCGCGAGCACGCGGCGAAGGCCTGACCCGGCCGGGGGCGCGCCGGGCTCCGGGCCCGACGCGCCTCAGGGAGCGGGCAGCGATTCGGCGAGGCGCACGACCTCGTCGACCACGGCCTGCGTGGCGACGACGTGGACCATGTGGCCGATCCCGGGCAGGACCACGAGCCGGGCGCCCGGGATCAGGTGCGCCAGCGGCCTGGCGTGCCGGTCCGCCGGGACGATGCCGTCGCGGTCGCCCGTGATGATGACGGTCGGCGCGGTGATGCGGTCGTAGGCGGCGCTCTGGCGCGTCAGGGCCTCCGGCAGCGCCATCAGGTCCTGGACATTGGCGAGCATCGTGGCCGGACGCAGGACCAGGGCGGCCCGGCTCGCCTCCAGGTAGCCGGCCGGGGCCTCCTGGGGCCGGAACACCGACCGGCCCGCCGGCGCCAGGTAGTAGAGCCCGATCGGCGTCGCCACCGTCCGGCTGAGGAGCCAGGTCACCGGCGGCAGCAGGGCCAGCCGGTAATACCAGGGGATCGGTCCGAGCGCGGGCAGCGGCATCACCGCCGGCGCGAGGAGGACGAGGCCTGCGAGCCGATCGGGATGATCCAGGGCGAGCGCGGTCGCCAGGGCACCGGCCCAGGAATGGCCGACGATGAGGGCGGGCCCGACACCGAAGTTCGCCAGGGCCTCGGCGATCGCCGCGGCCTGGGCCTTCGGCGTCGCCATGGCGCCGCCGGTCAGGCGGTCGCTCCAGCCGAAGCCCGGCCGGTCGAGGGCGACGACGCGGAACCCCTCCGCGGCGAGGCGGCGGCCGAGATCCGCCATCGGGTCGGCCGCGTTGGCCGAGGCCCCGTGCAGCAGGACGACCGTGCCCCGGGCGGACGGGTTCGGACCGGCCTGGATCGTGGCGATGCGCCCGCCGGTCACCGACGCGAACGGTCCGGCCGGGGGATAGCGCGCGTCGATCCGCGCCGCGATCAGCAGGGTGACGCCCGCGGCGACGAGCGCGAGGACGACGCCGCCGGCCAGGAGGCCGGCGATCAGCTTGAGCAGGAGCATGATCGGCTACAGGTCGCGGCCGTCGACGTCCGGCGACAGCCGGTCGATGGCCTGCTGCAGCCGGTCCATCCGGGGATACAGCGCTGCCGCCCGGCGGAAGGCCTCCAGGGCGCGGCGCTTGTCGTCGAGGGTCTGGTAGATCCGCCCCAGGGCCGCCCAGGCCTCGTAGTGACGCGGCTCCAGCACGAGGGTGCGCTGCAGGTCCGCGATCGCCGCGGAGGGGTCCGACAGCATCCAGAACACCGTCGCGCGCCGGTTCCAGCCCTCCGACCATCCGGGCTCAAGGGTCGTCGCCCGGTCCATCAGCTCGATCGCCAGGGGGAGATCCTGACTGGACATCGCCTGCCGCGCCCGCTCGGTGAGCAGGTCGGCCGTGGCGCTGCCGGATCGGCCCAGGCGCTGCTCGATCAGTCGCGCGATGCCCTTCGCCTCGGCCTCGTCGCCCGCCGCCTTCAGCCGAGCGTAGAGGTCGTCGAGGGTCAGCGGCTGCGCCTTCTTCGGCGGCGGCGCCTCCGGCGTCGGCCGGGCTCCGGCGGGGACAGCGAAGAAAACGCAGAAAGCCGCGACGAGCGCGGCTTTCAGGCAGAATCGATGCGGAGAGGGTCGCGACATGGTCGGAGCTTCCTCGCCCCGGATCGCGACGTCAACGTGCGCGCTTGCCGCGTCTGGCGGCCAAGCACCCCGTGGCCTCAGCCCTGGCGGGCCTTGAAGCGCTTCTGGGTCTTGTTGATGACGTAGACGCGGCCCTTGCGACGCACGATCTGGTTGTCGCGGTGACGGCCACGGAGGGACTTGAGGGAGTTGCGAATCTTCATCGGTCTCACGTCGGTCGGGAACGAGCCCGCCGCCTATCCATAGGGTCTCGGGAACGAGGCACCTGACGGCGGCCTCGGCGATGTGTCGATGCATCGCGGAAAGGCGGTTGCCTTATCAGGATTCGCGCCGGCAAGGCAAGGCGTCCCGCCCTATTCCGGATCGAAGCTTTGCCGGAATGGGCCGTTCAGGTCGCGTGGAGGCTTGATCACGGTCGGGTTGCGCTCCGCGCACCGCCGCCGCCCTCCCCGGCCGTGACCGCCTGCGACGCGCCGCCGACTCATCGCCAAGCGCAGCGTGCGGCGGGCGATATCCGTCTGTAAAGACTTCCGCTGCTAGCATGCGCCGACGCGCACGGTGCGCAAAGACGGAACCCCGTGACGACCCGCATGGAGCAACCCGAATTAGCGGCGCCGATCCCGCGGCGCGAGGAGCGCAGCCCGACGAACTGGATCGCGACGATCCGGTTTCGGGACGGCACCGAGATTCCGTGCAGCGTGAAGGACGTCTCGAAATCGGGCGCGCGGATCTGCGTCGGTGCGAGCCAGGCGCTCCCGCCCGTCTTCATGCTCCGGATCATCGGGCGCGACTTCCTCTGCCTCGTCCGGATCGCCTGGCGGCGCGGCGACTATGTCGGCGTGCGCATCGAGCGCGTGGGCAAGCTGCCGCAACCCACATCCGTCACGACAGCGGCCGTGCCTGTGCCGGCGGCCCAAACAGACGTCCCCACCCCGGAGGAGATCGCCAGCGGCGGAATCGGCGTCCCGTCCCGGAAGCGCGGCATCTCGGCCTTTTAAGGCACTTGACGCGAGATTCCCCGCGCAGCCAGCACCCGGGCAACAACGAAAAACCCCGCCCTGCCGAAGCAGAGCGGGGCTTTCGCTGTCCGCGGATGGCGGCGCCGAACCTGGATCAGGCGGCGCTGCGGTTGCGGGCTTCGCGCTTGGTGTCGACACCCGAGGCTTTGATCTCGGACAGCTTCTGGGCGACGTTGCGCGAGAACACGAACTCGGCCGGACGCTGGTTCTCCAGGCTGACCTCGGGGGCCATCTCGCCCTCGGTCTTGATGCCGCGGAGGGCGTGCACAAGGGGCTTCCAGGGCTTCTTCACGGAGTCGACGACCGAAGAGGCCTCATAGCCCGAATGGACCATGCAGTCGGCGCACTTCTCGTAGTTGCCAGTGCCGTAGGAGTCCCAGTCGGTCTCCTCCATCAGCTCCTTGAAGGTCGCCGCGTAGCCCTCGCCGAGGAGGTAGCAGGGCTTCTGCCAGCCGAACACGGTGCGGGTCGGGTTGCCCCAGGGCGTGCAGTGGTAGGTCTGGTTGCCGGCCAGGAAGTCCAGGAACAGGCCCGACTGCTGGAAGGTCCACTTCTCGCGACCCTTCTCCTTGCCGTGACGGAACACGCCGCGGAAGAGCTCCTTCGTCGCCTTGCGGTTCAGGAAGTGCTTCTGATCGGGCGCCCGCTCGTAGGCATAGCCCGGCGAGACGGTGATGCCGTCGATGCCCATCTTCGTCACGCTGTCGAAGAAATCGGCGATCTTGTCGGCGGACGAGTTGTTGAAGAAGGTGCAGTTGATGGTGACGCGGAAGCCCATCTCCTTGGCCTTCGCAATCGCCGCCACCGCCTTGTCGTAGACGCCGCGCTGACACACCGACTGGTCGTGCATCTCCTTGTCGCCATCGAGATGGATCGACCAGGTAAAGTACGGGCTGGGCTTGTACTCCTTGATCTTCTTCTCGAGCAGAAGCGCGTTCGTGCAGACGATGGCGAACTTCTTCTGCGCGATGATGCCCTCGACGATCTGGGGCAGATCCTTGTGCAGCAGAGGCTCGCCGCCGGCGATCACCACCACGGGCGCACCGCACTCGCGCACGGATTCCAGCGCGTCGGCGACCGGCAGCCGCTTGTTCAGGATCTCGTCGGGGTAATCGATCTTCCCGCAGCCGGCGCAGGCAAGATTGCAGCGGAACAGCGGCTCCATCATCATCACGAGCGGGTAGCGCTTGCGACCGGTGAGGTGCTGCTTCAGGATGTAGCCGCCAATCTTCGCGACGTACCGGATAGGGATGCCCAAGACGCGGCTCCTTGTTGTTGGCCCCGATGTATCGGGCTGCTTAGCGTGAAAAAAGGCCAAATTCCAGCGAGCTAGACTGGAACCAATCCGAAAGGCTCCGAATGGATGCCGTTCGCGCAAGTTCTCCGGGTGCTGCAACAATCCGGCCACAGACGGTGACCCGAACCCTTCGGTCAGCCGGAACGCTCCGGCGGATTATAGCTCCGCCGGAAGCGCTTATTCCTAGTCCTTGGCTGCATGCCTGGGCCGCAGCTTGGCTGTTCGTCACCGCTTCTCCGATCCACCAAAGCTTGGGTCGTGGAGAAGTGCGGTGCGAAAGCGCACGCCTGGACGAACCGGAGACTGATCGATCCGTTCGCGTTGCATTACAGACATTTGCTCGCTAGGTGAGCGCCACGGTGAAGCAAATTCGTGTGAGCGATGCGATTCGTTCGATGATCCGAGGACCGTCGCTCTCCGGCCGATCGCGCGCCGGATTCGGGTTTTGCACCAACAGGTGATAACCGGCGTCACAAGACAGATCGATTCCCGTCCCGTGGCCGTACTGGCCTCGGCGCCCACATGTGGCGCGGCCGGGCGGCAATCGGATCGCTCAGGCAGGTAGGATACTCGTGATCGAACGGCTCGTCGCGTTTTCCGTCCAGCGTCGCTGGTTGGTCATAGCTCTCGTCGCACTCGTCACCGTGGCAAGTGCCGGTGTGGCGGCTCACCTCTTCAAGATCAATACCGACGTCGAGCGGTTGATCGACAAGGATGTGCCCTGGCGACAGGACGAGATCAACTACGAGAAGGCCTTTCCGCAACGCACGGGCACCCTCGTCGCGGTCATCGACGGCAAGACGCCTGAGGAGGCGGAGGAAGCGGCGGCCGAGTTCTCGGCGGCCCTCGTCAGCCACAAGGACATGATCGAGTCGGTCTACCGTCCGGACGGCGGTGCCTTCTACGAGAAGAACGGCTTCCTCCTGATGTCGCAGGAGGAGCTGACCAAGACCACCGAGCAGCTCGTGCAGCAGCAGGGTCTGCTGGGTCCGCTGGCCGCCGATCCGTCCCTGCGCGGTATCATGCGGGTGCTGGGTCTCGGCGCGCGCGGCATCAAGAGCGGCGATGCCAAGCTCGAGGACCTCGAGCGGCCGATGACGCAGATCGATGCGACCGTGCGCAAGGTGCTGGCCGGCGAGTCGGCGCGGATGTCCTGGCAGATGCTCCTGTCGAACGGGCAGACGCAGAGCACCGACCTGCGCAAGTTCGTGATGATCCAGCCGGTGCTGGACTACAACGCTCTGCAGCCCGGCGCGAACGCCACCGAGGTGGTGCGCAAGGTCGCTTCCGATCTCAAGATCAACACCCTGGGTGGTCCTGAATTCGCCGGTGCGCCGCGCATGCGGCTGACCGGTCCCGTGGCGGTGGCGGATGACGAATTCGCCACCCTCTCCGAAGATGCGCTCCTGAACTATAGCGTCACGGTCGGGGCGATCGTCCTGTTCCTTTGGCTCGCCCTGCGCTCCGCGCCACTGATCGGCGCCGTGCTGATCACCACCTTTGCGGGCCTCATCGTCACCGCCGGCCTCGGCCTGCTGATGGTGGGCGAATTGAACCCGATCTCGGTGGCGTTCGCAGCGCTCTTCGTCGGCCTCGGCATCGATTTCGGCATCCAGTTCGCGGTCCGCTACCGTGCCGACCGCTTCGAGCAGCCCGACCTCCTCTCGGCCATGCGGGCCGCGGCGCACGGAGTCGGCTGGTCGCTGACCCTGGCGGCGATCTCCCTGATCGCCGGCTTCTTCGCGTTCCTGCCCACCGCGTTCCGCGGGGTCTCCGAGCTCGGCCTCATCGCCGGTGTCGGCATGATCGTGGCCTATCTGTTCGCCCTCACGCTGCTGCCCGCGCTCATCGCGGTGTTCAAGCCGAAGGGCGAGCGCGAGGCCGTCGAGACCACCTGGCTCGCCGGCGTCGACCCGTGGATCATCCGCAACCGCAAGCCGATCCTGATCGGCGTCGGCGTGATCACGCTGGCGGGCACTCCGCTTCTCTTCAAGCTGCCTTTCGACTCCAACCCGATGCACCTGCGCAGCCCGAAGGTGGAGTCGATCTCGACCTATCTCGACCTGATCAAGGATCCGGCGACCAGCCCGAACATCATCGACGTGATGGCGCCCTCCGTGGAGGCTGTCCCGGCCCTGGCCGACAAGCTCACGAAGCTGAAGTCGGTGGCCAAGGTGATCGACATCAACACCTTCGTGCCGCCGGATCAGGACCAGAAGCTCGCGACCATCGCCGAGACGGCGCAACTCCTCGGTCCCGTGCTAAATCCGGGCCGCAAGCCGCCGCCGCCCACGGATGCGGACAACGTCAAGGCGATCAAGGAGGCGGTCACGGCCCTGCGGGGCATCGCGTCCGGCTCGGATGCCCCTGGGGCGAAGGCGGCGGGCGACCTCGCCACCGACCTCGACAAGCTCGCCGCCGCACCGGTCGGCACCCGCGAGGCCGCCAGTGTCGCGCTCACCATCGACCTGAAGACGCTGCTGACCCGCCTCTCCGGACTCCTGAACCCCGAGAAAGTTACGCTGGACAACCTGCCGCCGAAGCTCAAGGCCGAGTGGGTCGCCGCCGACGGACGCTCGCGGATCGAGGTCCATCCGAGCGGTGACGCCAACGACAACCGCGTCCTGCGGAACTTCGCCAAGGAGGTCCAGAGCGTCGCGCCGCACGCGACCGGGGCTCCCGTCGCGACGACCTCGTCGAGCTACACCATCCTCGGCGCGTTCCTGCAGGCCGCGATCACCGCCCTGGTCCTGATCTTCATCATCCTGTCGGTGGCGCTCCGGAAGCCGTGGGACGTGGCGATGACCCTGGGGCCCCTGGTGCTGGCGACCCTGTGGACGCTGATGGCGCTGCACATCGTCGGGATGCCGCTGAACTTCGCCAACATCATTGCGATGCCGTTGATGCTCGCCGTCGGCGTGGCCTTCCACATCTACTACGTCATCGCCTGGCGGGCCGGCGTCACCGACATGCTGGCCTCCAGCCTGACGCGGGCGATCTTCTTCTCGGCCCTGACCACCGGCACCGCCTTCGGCTCGCTGGTGCTTTCCAGCCATCCGGGCACGGCCAGCATGGGCAAGCTCCTTGCCCTGTCGCTGTTCTTCACCCTGGTAGCCGCGTTCTTCGTGGTCCCGGCCTTCCTTGGCCCACCGCCCAAGCACCCCGATCCGAAGCGCCCCGAAGGCGACGCAGCCCTGCCGCCGACCGCACGGGCTCAGACGGCGGAAGCCGTTCCAGCGAAGTAGGTCGCTACTCTCAAAGCAAAACGAAAAACGGGCGCGGATCGAATCCGCGCCCGTTTCCGATCCGGAAGCGCGATCGGCGACGGGCCGTTCGAACCCTCAGGTCAGAAAGTCCGAGAACCCGCCACGCGGGATCCCGGCGACGGCCGCCGAACTTTCCGGAGCGATGAGCGCGTCGCGCTCGGCCGCGTAGGCATAACCCGGAGCCTCGCCCGGGAACCCGCCCCCGGTCGCCGGGTGGGTATAAAGTTCGGTGAGACCGTCCGGCAGATGTGTCAGAAGGCCCGCCACGCGGGCCGGCGTCATTGCTCCCGACCAAGCGAGACCAAGCGTCCGATCGGGGATCAGGAGGCCGGCCTGGCGTGCGCGGACCGCGAGGAGCGCGGCCCAGGGTGCCGTGTCCAGGGCCGCCTTCGCCTGCGTCCCCGGCTCGGCCGCCCGCAGGACCGCCCGGGTCTCCCGCGGGACGCGGATCGCCCGCATGCCGTGCCGAGCGCCGGCCGCCAGGACGAGCCCGGCGATCAGCGGGTGCACGTGGAAGTGCTTGTGGGCGTTGACGTGGTCGAGGGACAGGCCCGTCGCCGCATAGGCGCGGAACTGCGCCTCGATCTCGGCAGCGAGCTGTCGGCGCGCCGATGCCTTCAGCGCGAGATCCAGACCCAGCCGGCCCATATCGCTGCGAATCTGCCCGTCCGGCCCGACGAGATCCGGCAGTTCGGCCGGCGGCAGAGTCGGCCAAGCCTCCACCATCACGAGATGCAGACCGACCCGCAGGGACGGCAGGTGCTTGGCCCGTTCCACTGCATCAGCGGCGGCCGGCGCCGAGACCATCAGACTTGCGGCAGTGAGGATACCGTCGCGGTGGGCCTGCTCCACCGCCTCATTGACCTGAAGGCTGAGGCCGAAGTCATCGGCCGTGACAACCAATCGCTTCATACAGCGGCTCCGGTTGGCGGACGAGATCCCCGTCCGCGGCTGGGGACCTGAACCCCGAAACGCGAAACGGCCGGGCTTTCCAGCCCGGCCGTCTCACATCGAACTGGCGTCGCGGTCAGGCGGCGGCGCTGGTCTGACGCTCCTTGAGGAAGCGGTAGAACTCCACGCCCTCGCGCAGGCGACGCTTCATCATGTCGGGGGACCGAACCATCTCGGAGACGATCGAAGCGATCTTCGGCGCACGGAAATAGAACTTCTTGTAGAATTCCTCGACGGCCGCGAAGATTTCCGTATGCGACAGGTGCGGGTAGTGAAGCGGCGCGATCTGAACGCCGTTCTCATCCACCAGTTCGGCATTCTCGACGTCGAGCCAGCCGTTCTCGACGGCCTGCTTGTAGAGGAACGTGCCGGGATAGGGCGCGGCCAGCGAGACCTGGATCGTGTGCGGGTTGATGCGCTTGGCGAAGGCGATCGTCTCCTGGATCGTCTCCTTCGTCTCGCCCGGGAGGCCGACGATGAAGGTGCCGTGGATGGCGATACCGAGTTCGTGGCAGTCCTTCGTGAACTTCTCGGCCACCTCGACGCGCATGCCCTTCTTGATGTTGTTCAGGATTTTCTGGTTGCCGGACTCGTAGCCGACCAGCAGCAGGCGCAGGCCGTTATCCTTCAGGACCTTCAGGGTCTCGCGGGGCACGTTCGCCTTGGCGTTGCACGACCAGGTCACGCCGAGCTTGCCGAGCTCGCGGGCGATCTCCTCGGCGCGGGGCAGGTTGTCCGTGAAGGTGTCGTCGTCGAAGAAGAACTCCTTCGTCTGCGGGAATTCCTTCAGGCAGTACTTGATCTCTTCGATCACGTGCGCGACCGAGCGGGTCCGATAGGTGTGGCCGCCGACCGTCTGCGGCCAGAGGCAGAAGGTGCAGCGCGACTTGCAGCCACGGCCCGAATAGAACGAAATGTAGGGGTGCTTCAGGTAACCGATGAAGTACTTCTCCATCTCGAGGTCGCGCTTGTAGACCGACGTCACGAACGGCAGCTGATCCATGTCCGTCATGATCTCGCGGTCCTCGTTATGGACCACGACGCCATTGGCATCACGATAGGACAAGCCCTTGATCTCGGACATCGGGGTGCCGTCCGCGACTTCCTTGACGGTGAAGTCGAACTCGTTGCGGGCACAGAAATCGATGCAGGGGGCCTGCGCCATGGAGCCGGCGGCGTCCACCGCCACCTTCGCGCCGATCAGGCCGGCGATGAGCTTCGGGTTGGCGGCCTTCAGCGCCTCGACGGTCTTCACATCAGACTTGAACGACGGAACCGAGGTGTGAAGCACCACCAGATCGAAATCGTGCGCCTGCGCGACGATTTCGTCGAGTTTGATGTTGTGCGGCGGGGCGTCGATCAGCTTCGAGTTCGGCACCAAAGCGGCCGGCTGAGCGAGCCAGGTCGGATACCAGAACGACTTGATCTCGCGCTTGGCCTGGTAGCGGGAGCCGGCGCCGCCATCGAAGCCGTCGAAGGTGGGGGCCTGCAGGAAGAGGGTGCGCATGGGGTTCAAGGCCTCAGCGAAATCAGGGGAAAGATGAAACGAGGGTCGAGGCGAAGGTCAGAGCGACGATGCACCAGCATCGCGGCCGAGCGTCGTCTCCGGGATCAAGGTACCGTCTGCAACCACGCGATAATCGTGGCCCTTCCATGTCACCGCACCTGAGACGAAGCTCCAAGTGAAGTTCATGAAGGAGAGGATGTCACGTATCGGCAACAGCCAGTAGGGGTGCGCGGCAAGGCCGAAGGCACGTTCCAGCCGGACGCAGAGGACGATGCGGCAGGCGAGCGCGAAGGCGGCGACCGCGAGGGCAGTGGTGCCAGCCCCGGGGATCAGCGCGCCGATCAGGGCCAGCGGAAAGGCGTGCGTGACGAACGAACCGGCGTATCCGGCCGGATCGACGTTTCGGATGGTGCGGTTCCAACGCAGCTCGTGGCTCCACAGGCTCGCCAGGTCGGTATCGACGCAGGTGTGCCCGATGCTGAAGCTCGGGATCGCCACGAGTCCGCCCTGCGCGCGCAGGGCCTCGCCGATGGCATAATCGTCCGCGAGATCGTCCCGAAACGCCTCGAAGCCGCCGATCGCCGCCAGCGCCTTCGTGCTGAAGGCGATGGTTGAGCCGAAGCACGGATTGGCGAGGCCGAGGGACGTCCCCATCACCACGTTGGGGAGGAACTGGACATCGATGGCGAGCGCAGAGAGGTGGGCCCAGATGCCCCGATGCGCCGGTACGCCGTGATAGAGGCAGGTGACGCCGTTGACGCCCGGCTGGCCCAGCGCAGCGACGATGCGGGCGAGGTAATCCGGCTTCACCACCATGTCGCTGTCGGCGAGGACGACGATCTCATGGGCGATGCGGGCCGACATGTTGATCAGATTCGAGACCTTGCGGTTCGAACCGTGTTGGCGGGCGTCGATCACAAGATCCAGGCGAGCCGCCGGATAGGTGGCCTGCAGCCGGCGGACCACCGGGATCGCCGGATCGGCGGCGTTCTGGACACCGAACACGATCTGGACCGGCGCCGGATAGGCCTGTTGGCAGAACGTCTCGAGATTCTCGTAGAGGTTCGGCTCGATCCCGCAGAGGGGCTTGAGGATCGTGACCGTCGGGACCGTGGATCCGAGTTTCGGCTCGGGCTTCTGCGCGAACCGGGTGGCCAGGGCAGCCGCCGCCAGGCCGTAGAAGCAGCCGACCAGGGCGATCAGCGGCAGAAGGTGCGAGAGCCAGGTCAGGTCCATGAAGGGCATCGCTCGGTCACGGGTCTCGTGAGAGTGCCGCAGTAGCGAGCGGCGCGAATCGTCGAAGGCGGGGAGAGGAACAAAGTCCGGCGTGTTTCACCCGACTCTAAGGCGCTGGTTTGACGGCGAGCATTCCCGTGGTGCGATCGCGCATGAATGTGAGGAGGCCGTCCGCACCGCCGGTCTTCAGCGGCTCGGCGAAACTGCCGCGCAGGCTCGCCACTTCGCTGACGTTCCCGTTGAGATAAACGTCCTGCACCCGGTTGCCGGAACCGACCAGGAAATCGACCTGGGAGGTGTCGCCGTCCTTGTTGGCGACTTCGGTCTGGACGACGCGGTTGGCACCCCGCGCTTCGCTCTGCGGTTTCACCGTGAACTTGCCGCCGGCCGCCTGCGCGAGTCGTGTGGCATAGGTCGCGGTGAAGTATCGGCCGAAGGCCTCGGTCAGCGCGCCCTGCTGCTCCGGCGTGAAGGTCTTCCACTTCGGTCCGGCGGCCAGGCGGATCATGGCCGGGAAATCGAAGGTCTCGCTCAGGGTGGGACCAATGCTGGCCGCACGCGCCCCGACATCCTTCGGAGCCTCCTTCAGGGCCGCTTCGAAGGTCGTATAGACCTTGCTGATCGACTCCACCGCGGCATCGTCCGCCGCGCGCGCGGTCGGGCTCAGGTGCAGCAGGCCGAAGAGGAGGGCTGCGAGAACGACGCGATTTAGGCGCACTTCTTGAGATCTCCCAGATCGGCCTCGGCGCGAGCGCGGCTGCCGAAGTCATTGGCGAGCACCGGGACGAGAAGGTCGTGCCGCAGGGCGGGTTCGGCCCGCGCCTCCGCCGCCACCGGCTCGACGGCCTGGGTGCCCTCCAGCGCATGCCAGGCGAAGAGGCCGGGAACACCCACCAGAAGGTCGGCGAGACGCTTGACCAGGGACAGCGCCAGGGCCGCTTCAGCGGGGATGCCGAAGATGGCGCAGAGCGCGATGAGGCCGCCCTCCTGGGCGCCGAGGGCGCCCGGGACCGCGAAGGCCGCGCCGCGAACCGCCTGAGCGAGGCTCTCGATCACCACCGCCTCGACGATGCTGACCGGATAGCCCATGAAATGCAGGGCGACATAGACCTCGACCGTGCCGATGAACCAGCCGATCAGATGGATGCCGAGGCCACCGGCGACGCGGCCGCGGTTGCCGTAGAGACGCTTCAGGCTGTCGTAGAGTACGTCGATGGCACCGAGGGCCCGCCATTCGCGCGAGCCGGCGAAGCGGCTGACCAGGGCCTGGATGACCTGATGGCCGCTCCGGCGCTGGATCAGGTAGAAAGCGCCGAGGGCGGGCGCCGCAAGGGCGAGACCGCCCGCCACCGTCCGGACGATCGGACCATCGCCGGCGATCCAGACCAGGAGCAGGACGCCCGCGACGGTGAACAGGAATTGGGTGACCGCCTGGGTCATCAGGTCGACGAACATGCTGGCGCCCGCGATTCCGCCGGGCACACCGCGCTTGGTCAGGAGCCGGGCACCGACGAAATCGCCGCCGACCTGGGCCACGGGGAGGAGCGTGTTGATGCCCTCACGCACGAAGCGCAGGGTCGTGCAGTCCCAGAGCGTCGGGCGCGCCGCTGCCGGAAAGATCACGAACCAGCCGAGGCCGGCCCAGGCCACCGCGACGGCGCGTGCGACGACCACGATCAGGGCACCCCAACCGGCGCTGACCACAGCAGCCGCGACGTCTTCCAGTCCCGAGGACAGGAACAGGCCGACGACCGTGCAGAGACCGACGATCAGGGCCAATGTCGTGAGACGTTTCATGGGCCCCTTTCGGCCAGCAGCACAGCGAATCGCAGCTTAGATCCGCCGTGTTTCCGACCGGAAAAAACCGTCGGAAACGGTGAACGTCTCCGGAAGTTGCAGCTTTGGGAACCGTTGTCTATCACCCCGGAGACACAGTCAGAACCAAAGCGGCACAGGGCGGAAGGCCCGAGAATCAGCCGTCGGGGCGGACAGGGGAACAGAATTCGATGGACCGCGAATCACACATCACGACCGGTGAGGTCGTGCACGACGACGCGCAGATGGAGCGCTACGCCGGAAGCGCCTACGGGGCGACCCGCGATCCCGCGCCGAGCTCTCCGGTCATGGCCTGGAACGAGTGGGACCCGCTGGAGGAGGTCATCGTCGGAAGTCTCGACGGTGCGACCATTCCGACACACCACCTGACGGTCATCTTCAACCTTCCGCGAGCGGCCCAGCCGTTCTATCGCTTCGCGTCCGGGTTCCGGTACCCGAAGTTCATGAAGACGCTCGCGCAGAAGGAGCTCGACAACTTCATCTCGATCCTGGCCGGCGAGGGCGTGAAGATCCGCCGTCCCGACTCGCTCGACTTCTCGCGGAAGTACAAGGCGCCGCGCTGGTCCTCCCGCGGCTTCTGCGTCGCCTGCCCGCGCGATCCGTACCTCGTGATCGGCGACGAGATCATCGAGAGCCCGATGTGCTGGCGCTCGCGCTACTTCGAGGGTGATGCCTACCGCTCGCTGTTCAAGGAGTACTTCCGGAACGGTGCGCGCTGGACCTCGGCGCCCCGGCCACAGCTTACGGACGAACTCTACAACTACGACTACCGGGTGCCGAACCTGAAGGCCGGCGAACCGATGCAGTTCACGGTCAACGAGTTCGAGCCGGTCTTCGACGCAGCCGATTTCGTGCGCTGCGGCCGCGACATCTTTGTGACGCGCTCCAACGTGACCAACCTGATGGGCATCGAGTGGCTGCGCCGCCACCTCGGCTCCGGCTTCCGGGTCCATGAGATCGAGAGCCGCTGCCCGCAGCCGATGCACATCGACTCGTCGTTCATGCCGCTGGCGCCCGGCAAGGTGCTGGTCAACCCGGACTACATCGACGTCGAGAAGCTGCCCGCCGTCCTGAAGAAGTGGGACGTGCTGATCGCGCCCCGGCCCGATCCCGTCGAGGGCTTCATGAGCAAAATCTCGATGTGCTCGCCCTGGACGTCGATCAACGTCCTGGCGCTCGACGAGAAGAAGATCGTCGTCGACGCGAGCCAGCCGACACTGATCAAGGCGCTCAAGGATTGGGGGTTCGATCCGATCCCGGCGCCGTTCTTGTCCTACGGCCCGTTCGGTGGTTCGTTCCACTGCGCCACGCTGGACGTCCGCCGCCGCGGCACGCTGAAGTCCTACTTCTAGGATCGGGTACGTCGGCGAACGAAGGGAGGGGGCGCAGCGAGCGTCCCCTTTTTCGTGTCAGCGCGAGACGCTGTAGACCGACGCCGCCGCCGAGACCGGTGCGGTGACGGTTGAGAAGACGGAGAGGACCTTCTGGACCTCGGTGAAGGGGGCGTT